>JAJRTI010000254.1 GCA_024278415.1 Planctomycetota bacterium
GACGAGCCACACGTGGAGGAGGTCGGCTGAGGCGGCTGTGCCTTGTGGACTGTTTCCCCGCGGCGTGATCCGAGTTAGGAGTCGGAGTAGGAGTCGGAGTAAGAGTAAGAGTAAGAGTAAGAGTAAGAGTAAGAGTAAGAGAGCAGCCACCCATCAACCATTAACCATCTCATCATGTTACCCACTGTCAAAATCGGCCCGCACGACGTCACCCGCCTCATCTGTGGAGGCAACCCCTTTAGCGGCTTCTCGCATGTGAATGCGGAGCTGGATTGGGAGATGGTCTCCTACTACACCATGCCCGCGCTCCAGACGTGCCTCGACGAATGCTGGCGCTGCGGCATCAACACGTTCCAGTCCCGCGGCGACCGGCACCAGATGCGCATGTTCCTCGAACACCGGCTCGCGGGCGGCCAAGTGCAATGGATCGCACAGACCGCGTCCGAGTTCCGCAGCATCGAAGGCAACATCGCCGAGATCGCACGATACGAACCCATCGCGATCTACCACCACGGCACACACACGGACAACTCGTGGCACACCGGCGAGATCGACAAGGTCGCGGACATCGTCAAGTGCATCAAAGACAAGGGCCTGCCGGCCGGCATCGGCACGCACATCCCCGACGTGGTCAAGTACGCGGAGGACAAGGGCTGGGAGACGGACTTCTACATGTGCTGCTTCTACAACCTGGCGCGTGGCTACAAATCCGCGCCAGCCGTGGACCAAGACGCGTACGCGCGGGACAAGTTCCAACCCGGCGATCCGGACGCCATGACCGCGGTCATGCGCGAGGTGTCCAAACCGTGCATCGGGTTCAAGATCATGGCCGCGAGCCGCAACTGCGCCACGCCGGAGCGCGTGCGGGAGACGTTCGAGCAGGCGTTCGCGAGCATTAAGCCGATCGACATGGTGGACGTGGGCATGTTCCAGAAGCACAGGAACCAAGTGGCCGAGAACGCGCGGTTCGTGCGGGAGATCCTTGAAGGATGAGGCCAAGACTGTTTGGTGTGTCACCGCGTGTTCTGCTGATAGCACTGTGCACGGCCTGGCATTGTAGACCGGGCACTTGTAGGACGGGCTCTCCAGAGCCCGACTAGAGCAACCGGTGACACGCGTCGGGCTCTGGAGAGCCCGTCCTACACGCGAGACGTGGCGTCCTGCGCATCCGCGCGCCGCGGGCGACGCGTGGTGTAGGCGGGGCGATGTAGGACGGGCCCTCCTACCCGACGCGCTGCCGGGACACCGCGTTTTTGCAATGATAGATTACTCCATGCTATCGTACGCGGCCAAAGCAAAGCTGTCAGGCAAAGGCCCCAAGTGCGCCAGAGAACGGCATCCAATGTATGCTCAAGGTATGATGCATGGGCCGTCCGCTCCCCCAACATCCCAGGAGCCATCCTATGAACACCTACACCGCAAGCGTCGTTGGCGGAGGCTCGGGCGGCAAGCTCAGCATCCGCGCACTGGACGCCTCCGACCGATACGAACTCGCCGCGATTACGGACATGCGGCAAGACGTGCTCGACGAACTGAAGCAGCAGTACCCGCAGATCCAGACGTTCACGTCGCACAAGGACATGTTCGCGCAGTGCCCGACCGATGTCGTGTGCGTGTCCACGTGGCCGCCATCACACAAGGAGGTCACGCTCGACGCGCTTGAAATCGGCCTCAAGGGCATCCTCGTGGAGAAGCCGCTCGCGGACGTGGCCGCGGACGGCAAGGCGCTGCTCGACGCGATCAAGGCGAAGCAGCTCCCCATGGCCGTGCCCCATGGCCTCCTGGCGCTGCCGCATTCGCTCGAGATCCTCGACCGCGTGCACGCCGGAGAGATTGGCGACCTGAAGCTCGTTGAGATCCAGTGCGACAAGTGGGACATTATGAACGCCGGCATCCACTGGCTCAACTACTTCGTGAACCTGGTGCAATGCGAGCCCATGGCGTGGGTCATGTGCCAGTGCGACGCGGCCACGCGCACGTTCCGCGACGGCATGCAGGTCGAGACCGAGGCGATCACGTACGTGCAGGCCCAGAGCGGCGTGCGGTGCATCATGCAGACCGGCGATTTCGTCGACGTGAACCGCGAGGGCAAGGGCGTGCTGTTCCGGCTCGTGGGCACGGCCGGGCAGATCGAGTTCTGGGCCTGGGAGAACGCGTACATCCTCCTGAACGCCGCGCACCCCGGCGGCGAGATGATGACGTGTGAGCCGGCCGCGAAGTTCAACCATTGGCTGCGGCTCGACGAAGTCGCGGAGCAGATCGACGCCGGCGCCCGAGACTACACCATTCCCGACAGTTCCCTCATGGCGCTGGAGCTTTGCGAGGCCGCGTACCTGTCCAACCGCCACGGCTGCAAGGTCGAGCTGCCGCTGGACACGTTCAGTCCTCCCGGTCCGGTCGACTGGGATCCCGGCAAGCCCTACGCTGGCGCGGGCGGGGGCCGGGATGGGAGGAAGCTGGAGTGATGCCCCCCGCGGAGCGGCCACTGGCCTCTCGCGCGGCTTCTGGCCGCAGCCAAAGGGATCGGGGAGGCATCCCGCGAATGGCGGCGCCGCCCGTCGGATGCAGAACGCTATTTGCGCACGTCAGCGGGACGGGAGTGGCATCTTTGGGCTCTCAGACTCTCCTGCCGTGGACTAGGGCTGGTGCAGGAACCACGGATTCCCCGCGGGGGGCCGATAGTGCGGATCGTATGCTGCGCGGCCCCAGATGGTCTTCAGCATCGGGTCCGCCGTGCGCTCCATCCATCGCAGCAGCTTGGCATACATGCGTCGTTCGTCTTCTGCGGCGTCCTCCGTCCCGGCCAGATTGCGGAGTTCGCACGGGTCGGCGGCAAGGTCGTACAGCTCCGGCCGGTCGTTGGCGTTGAGCACGTACTTGTGCCGTTCGTCGCGGACCAGCCGCAGCGAGCAAAGGCCGTACTGCATGCCATGAAACTCCGCGAAGATCGAGTCGCGTCCCAGCGAGGCTCCCTCGCGAATGGCAGGCAATAGGCTCTGGCCGTCGATGGCCAAATCGGGCGGCAGCTCCTGCCCGGCCGCCTCGACAATGGTGGGCATCAGGTCGAGCGAGGTGATCCACTCCTCGCACACGCGGCCTCCAGCAAGCCCGCGGCCGCGAAGAATCAGCGGAATGTGGAACTGCTCCTCGTAGCCACAGTAGCCCTTGTCGTACATCCGGTGGCTGCCGGTGGCGTCGCCGTGGTCGGCGGTGAAGATGACCAGTGTATTGTCTTCGAGCCCGAGGCCGTGGAGTCGCTCCAGTAGGCGGCCGACCGCGTCGTCCACCAGGGTGACCAGGCCATAGTATCTCGCGATGATCCGGCGCCAGGTGTCCTCCGTCAGGTCGCCTGTGCCCCACCGGCGCGTTTGCTCCTCGTGGATGTAGGGCTTGCCGACGAAGCCTTCGTCCGTGATGGACGCCTCCAAGTCGATATCCGACGGGCTGTACATGGACGCGTACGGCTCGGGCACGACATAGGGTGGATGCGGCGCGGAGAAGTCGATGCGGAGGAAGAACGGCTTGTCGCCCCTCGCATACTCCTCCAACAGCGCCGTTCCCTGGGACTCGCAGTATCCCGTGTCGTCGTTGGCCATGCTCCCGTCTCGCCGGGCAGCCAGCACGAACCGATTATCGTGAACACGGGAAGACTGCACGTCGTCGAAGCGGATGGTCTCGCCGAATTGCGCCCGGAAGTCCCGCCGCGGCTGAGGCTCCATGTCAGTGAAGCCCCAGTCCTTGGGGCCCTTGGCCACGCCCACGTGCCACTTCCCCACGTAGCCCGTTCGGTATCCGCCGCGCGTGAGAAGCTGGGCGAACGTGACCTCGTGCTCCGGCATTTCGGGCCGCGTCTGGTCCTGGCCGGTGTTGGTGAGGACTCCGTGGCGATGGGGGAATCGTCCGGTTAGCAGCGAGGCCCGAGCCGGCGAGCACAGGGCACAGGGGGTGTACGCGCGGCTGCACCGAACGCCCTCGCCGGCGAGCCCGTCGAGGTGGGGCGTCCGGATGGCCTTGTTGCCGTTGGCGCCCAAGGCGTCGTATCGCAACTGGTCCGTGGTGATGAGGAGGATGTTCATTGTTATTGCTCTTGGGTCAGGCGTTGCTTATA
>JAJRTI010000255.1 GCA_024278415.1 Planctomycetota bacterium
GCCAAACAAGGCGGCGGGGAGACAACGCCAGGAGGCCGCTTGGCAGTAGTCGGCAATCATCGCAACACGGGGACGAGCCCCGTGCGGGCGAGACAAACTTGACACAAATGTCACGTTTTCCTGTCTTGGAGACGGCTAGTGCCTGCTCCGTTATCTGCTTAACAACAGTTGTGGTTGCAGTTTGCACGGTTGCTCCAGAAGCTTAGCGCAAATGAAGATAGCCCGAACGCTGCTCATCGCGGGCGACGCCATTCGAGCAGGTGTCGCAAGCCAAGCTGTCCGACGCTAACACGCCTTCCGTTTTCTGTCAAGGACTTGCGCGGCAGGAGTTTCCCCATGGGGGCGCGGGGGCAATTCTCGTGTGTGGCATGGCAAGACCCATCCGAGTCCAGTTCAGTGGCGCCGTCTACCACTGTTGCGCCAGAGGCAATCCGCCGGTCGGCGGACAGCGCATCTTCCGGGATGACGAAGACCGCGAGTGCTGGCTGGAGACGGTGGGACAGATGCACGATCAGTTCGGCGTGCTGACCCACGCCTGCCTGTGCGTTGCACCTGTCTGCCGTGCTGGGCACAGGCAGGCGCAGACAGGCGTTCACGTGCATGCCGAATCACTACCACGCGGTGATCGAGACGCCGCGCCCGAACCTGAGCCAGGCCATGAGGAAAGGTGGAAGTGGCGAAGGAGTTTGGGTATGGTTGATGGCAGCAGTGTGCTTGTCGCGTGCACGCCAGTGCGTTCTCAGAGTAATTCGACGCTAAAGCGGAACGCTGACGTGCGTGCTACAAGCGATTTGTTTCTCCGCCTTTCGGCGCCTCTCACAGGAAACCCATGCCCAAAGGCGTACCTACTAGCGCAGAGCAGCAGGGCTTCCTTCGGCGCCGGCCGGTGTTGGCCGGGTTCCTCCTTGGGATCGCGGGCACGATCGTGGTCATGGGGCTGTCGTTCACCAGAATCGTGCAGTTGCTCGAACTCAAAGCGTACGACCGGCTCGTGCAGGTTCGACCGGCGATCCCCGTGTCCGACCGCATCGTGCACGTGGACATCGACGACGCGAGCATCGTGGCCCTCGACAACAAATACCCGCTCCTGCGCAGCCGCTACGCCAGCGTCGTCGACGCACTGGCGCAAGCCGGGGCCAAGCAGATCCTGTTCGACGTCAACTTCCCCAACCAGTCCGATCCCAGCATCGCCCGCGAGCGGCTCCTCGCCGCGGAGCGCATCGCCGACCCTCAAGCCCGGCAGGAAGCTATTGCGGCGGGGGTCCAGGACCATGATGCCGTGTTTGCGGCGGCCTTGGGCCGCACGGACCGCGTCTACCTGACGTTCACACTCGATACGCCTTACGTGTACGAGAAGCGGCTGAGCGGTCTCTACGCCAAGGCGAAGGCCGCGCTGCTCGCCAACCTGGAGATCGGCCCCGATGCGCTTGCCGCGGCGGCGGGCGTCGCGGTGGACGACGTGCGCCGCGTGGAGATGAGCCTCAAGCGCCGGGCCGCTCAGGAGTACTTGGCGGGGCTCACGCCTGATGCCCTGGAGGACCGAGACCGCGTCACGAAGGCGCTCATCCCGCATTACAGGCCCGGCTACGTTTCGCCTGAGGCGGAGTTGGTCGAGGCCGAGCGGCGCCGCGCGTTGGCCGTGCGGAGGCTGACGGCTGTGGCCGCACTGCCGGCGGCCGCGCTCCGCCACAAGGGGCTGCCCCGCTTCCAGGCGCTCGAACCGGTGGAGTGGGAGTTCATGCAGCACGTGCAGCACGCCGGCTTCGTGAACGTCGAGCCGGATGTGGACGGCACGCTGCGCCGCGTGCCCCTGGCCTTGGCCCAGGGCGGCAAGCCCTATTTGCAGCTCGGCGTGCGCGCCGCGCTCGACTGGCTCGGCGTGGACGTGAGCACGGTCGAGATCCGGCCAAAGTCGCTCCGGTTCAGGGTCGGTGATGAGGCGGTCGCCGTGCCTACGGACCGCGAGGGGCGGGCGCTCCTGAACTGGGTGAACAGGCGTTGGCAAGAGACGTTCACGCACGTTCCGCTGGCGAAGGTGGTCGAGGTCCGCGACGTGCGCCGCTTGTTGGAGCAGAACCTGGCGGCGATCGACGCGCGCTACTTCCGCGGGCGCCGGGCGCGGGTCCAGGCCGATCCAAACGCCGCGCCGGAGCAGGTCCGCGAAGTCGAGCAGGAGCTTCTGGAGTTCCTCACGAAGAACGTGGCGCGGGGCCGGGCCATGCTGGCGAAGGTGGCGGACCCGTCGCGCGCGGCCAAGATGCGCGAGCAACTCGACGCGATCGAGACCGACCTCGCCGTGGTCGGGGGCCAGCGCGCGCGCGCCGCGTCGCTGTCTCAGTGGCTGCGGAGCCAGGTCGCCGGCAAGATTTGCATCATCGGCGACACGTCGACCGGCACCACGGACCTGCACGCGACACCGGTCTCCGGCGAGCAGCCGGGCGTGACGGTTCACTCCAACGTCATCAACATGATCTTCCAGCGCCAATTCCTGCGCGAGGCCCCCGCGTGGGCCAACCTGATGCTCATCGCCTTCTGGGGCATGGCCAACACGCTCGCGTCGCTGTGGGGCACGGCGGTGCGCAACGCCGCGCGCACCCTCGCGCTGGTCGCGTTGAGCGTCGCGGTGGCCTACCTCCTCTTCGTGCAGGCCGGCGTCCACGTCGCGGTCTTCGGCCCTCTGGCTGCGCAGATCGTCGCGTTTTCGTCTGTCACAATCATGCGCCAGCTCACGGAAGAGCGCGGCAAGCGCGAAATCCGCCACGCATTCGAGCACTATCTCAGCCCCGACGTGGTCGAGATTGTGGCGGAAGATCCCACGCGGCTCCAACTGGGCGGGGAGAAGCGCAAGATCACGATCCTCTTCTCCGACATCCAGGGCTTCTCCACCGTTTCCGAATCGCTCGACGAGCACACGCTGGTCACGTGGCTCAACGAGTATCTCACGGAGATGAGCGACACGATCATGGACTACGGCGGCACGGTGGACAAGTACGAGGGCGACCTTATCATGGCGTTCTTCGGCGCGCCGCTCGACATGCCCGACCACGCGACGCGCACGTGCCTCGCGGTGCTGGAGAACCGGCAGAAGCTCGTGGAGCTGCGCAAGGATTGGGCCGCGCGCGGCCTGCCGCCTATCTACGCGCGCGTGGGCATCAATAGCGGCCAGGCCCTCGTGGGCAACCTGGGCTCGCACAAGCGCCTGAACTACAGCGCGATCGGCGACGACGTGAACCTCGCCGCGCGTCTGGAGCCG
Organism: Planctomycetota bacterium; assembly: GCA_024278415.1. The sequence goes on from JAJRTI010000255.1 coordinate 3,254, forward strand.
GCGAATAAGGCGTACGGCACCTATCTCATGATTAGCGAAGCCACGTACGAGCAAGCCAAGGACGCGGTCGTCGCGCGGGAGCTGGACCTCCTGCGCGTCGTGGGCCGATGGCGGCCGGTGCGCGTCTTCGAGTTGGTGGGCAAGCAGGGCGAGGTGGACGACGATACGCTCCAGGGCCTTCAGTTCTATGCGGACGGGTTGGCCTACTACCGGGAGCGCAAGTGGCGAGAGGCGGTCGAGCTGTTCACCCAGGCGCAGGAGGTTATCCATGGCGATCCGCCATCGCAGATGATGATGGCGCGTTGCGGCCAGTACCTCGTGAAGCCGCCTGGCGACGACTGGGACATGGTGTTTAACCAACAGTCGAAGGAGTGACGGGGGCCCATACGACCCTCCCGGGGGAGGCTTGGGCCATCAGCACTCATACTCATCGCGGCGTTGACAGCGGCGCGTGCGCTGGCCTATCATCGCTGCCGCAATTGTCCTGCCGGCCGAAGCGCCGCATACGCCCCTGGAGGATCGAGACATGTCCACAGGCTCCATCGACGTCCTATGCCCGTATTGCAAGACTGCAAACCACTTCATCAGGCCGCCGGCTCTGGGCGAAGTCGTGAAGTGCGGCCCGTGCCGGCGGAAGTTCGTCATCGCGGCCATCGGCGAGGGCAGCGAACTCATTGGCAAGCCGCGGCAGACCGAATGGCAGAAGTGGTGCTTGTGGGTGTTGCCCAGCCTCGCGGTGGTGTTCGTGGGCACGGCCATCTATTTCATGGCCCGGCCCTCCGAGTCCGTGCGCGATGCACAGACCGCCATGAAGGCGGGCAACTACCAGGAGGCCCTGGCCACGCTCGAGAAGGGGCTGAAGGCCTCGCCCCAAGACGGGGAGATTCTGTTCCAGATCGGCAAGTGCCACCTCAAGCTCGGCCAGCTTGGCGAAGCCAAGAAGCACTTCACGGCCGCGTGCGAAGCCGATCCCGGCAATGAGAAGGCCGTGGCTAAACTGTATCTAAAGAAACTTGAGAAGGATCTGGCTGGAGGGGGCGAGCCGGACCTGTCGTGGACCCAAGACGCCCTCGAAGTCGTGCCCAGCGCAGCCGGGCCGATGGCCGCGAAGTGCATAGACGCGGCCACGAGCGCGCTTGCCGCCGGCAAGCAAGGTCTGGCCCTGTGGCTGGCCCGGCAGGCCGTCGGGCTCGACACGGGCGCGAAGGAGCCGGCCGCAACGTTGCTCAAGGGCATTGTGTTCGCGCGCGCCAAGGCCAACTGGAAGGACCCGTCCATCCCCAAGCTCGTGGATCTCATATCGTCGTGGTATGGGGCGTTCAAGCCGGAGTTGGCCTCGGTCTTCATGAAGCTGTCGGAGGGCATCTTCGCCACCCCGTGCCGGGAGCAGGGCGTGTGGTTCCGCATGCTCTGCTCGCTCGACCCGGCCTTGCGCAAGGAGGTGGCGAGCAAACTCGTTGCGGCCTCAACCATGCTGGTCGGCAAGCAACGGCTGTCGGAGGCGGCTGAGGCGGCCGAGACCGCCGCGGCGCTCGACCCCGCACACCGCGAGGCCGCGGCCAAGGTGCACGCCGCGGCCGCGGAGGTGCTGCTCGCCAAGGGAGACATCGGCCCGCAGACCCGGCAGCACCTGAGCCGGCTTATCCTGCTGTCCCGGGCGGGGCGGAAAACCGCCAGCGCAATGTGCATCAAGTATGCCAGGGCTTACCAGGCCAAGGGCGACTACGTGACCATGCAAGAGTTGCTCATGTGGGCCGCAAGCAAGGACGTGCGGCTCAAGGCCCAGGCGGGCACGATGATGAAGGACGCGGTCGTGCGCAAGGCCAAGGCGAACTGGCGAGACCCGGAGGTTTCCGCGCTGATGAAAACCGTGGCGAGCTGGAGCCCGAAAATCAAACCGCAACTCGCACGGGAGCTGCTCGCCGCGTCGGCGCCGGTCACGGCCGCACCGCTCGCCCAGCAGCGCGAGTGGTTCACCCGGCTCGTGCGGCTCGACGTGTCGATCCGGCCCGAGGTGGTTGCGTTCCTCCTGCACAACGCGAAGCAGCATGTCGAGGCCGGCCGTCTCGATGAAGCGGCCGTCGTGGCCGACTTGGCCGCGGAAGTCGTGCCGCAGCGCAAGGCGGACGCGGCCAGCGTGCACCTGCTCATTGGCCAGAAGCGCCTGAAAGCCAAGGCCGACGATCCCAAGGCCAAGGAGAGCTTCAGCCGAGCCAAGCAGTTGAACCCGAAACTTGCGAGCAAACTGGGCAAAGCCTGCGTGCGCCAGGCCCGGGCCCTGGGGCCCTCGGCCGACGCGGCCGCACGGCGCAAGCTGCTGGACTGGGCGATCGAGCTGGACCCGCTCTCGGCGCAAGACGCGGCGCTCGTGTACGAGGAGTTGATGAAGGCCGCCTTGAAACGGGGCGACTACGCGGCCGCGCCGGCCTACGCGCGCAACGCGGTCGCGCTCGCCAGCGTCAAGAAGCGCGCGGTCGGCCAGGTGCTCTCGGACGCGGCCATGGACCTTGTGAAGAAGGATCCTGACAGCGCCCACCTGCTCCTGCGGGCCGCCAAGCGCGTGGGCCACGTGGTGCTGCCCAAGCAACGGAAAATGCTGGAAGGCTATCGGCCCACGATTGGGAAGTTTCGCGTCGAGCGCGTCGTCGAGGGCACGACCATCCAGGGCGTGGCCCTCGCACTGGGCCGGCAGGCCGAGCCGTTCGTGCTGTTCCATGAGCCCAAGAAGAAGCGCTTGCGCTGCGCGGTGAAGCTGCTCGACCAGTGGCGGCTCGAACTCGTGGATACCGGCCAAGACGGGAAGCTCGGCGCGGATTGCGCGGTCGCCGCGGGCCTGTTCGGCCGCGTGCATGCGGTCTACATGGGCGACCGGGCCAAAGACAAGCAGTGCCTCAAGTACGCGGTGCGCCAGGGCGCCGGCCGGTGGGCGCCTACCGCGGTGCCCACCGCGGCCAGGCCCGAAGATACGGCCGGCCACGGCCACGCGCCGGCCATCACACTCGACTACCGCAGCTTCCCGCACATCGCGCACACGTGCCGGGGCGGCGTGCCGGACGGAGCCCTCCTGTACACATACAACGACGGCAGGCTGTGGCACACGGAGACCGCGGCCCCGGCCGCGTCCATGCCGTCCATCGCGCTCTCTCGGCGCGGCACGGTGCACATCGCCGCGCTCGACCCGGAGCGGGCGCTGCGGCTCTTCGTGAAGGAGAAGAACCAGTGGAGCAGCCGCGTCGTCGTCCCAGAATGCAAGGCGGCCGGCTTCGTGCTCGGCCCTGCCGGCACAACCCACTTCCTGCTCCAGACGGCCGCCGGCGTGGAGGTCCTGACCGTGCCCGCTCGCGGCGCCCCATCCCGCACACCCTGCGGCCCTGGCGCCACGCGCGCCTCCCGCTGCATCGCGGTGGACCACATGGGCGCGCCGCACGTGGTGTACGTCTCCCAAGAGGGGGCCGTCAACACGGTCATGTATACGCGCCAGGAAGATGCAGAAAAGTGGGCCGCGTACATGGTGTGCCGGCTCGATGTCGCCATCCTTCCCGAATCGCTCTGCCTGCGCGTGGTGGACAACGTGCCGCGCATCGCGTTCACCGACGGCAAGACGCTCTACTACGCGGAGCTGCCAGAATAGTATCCGGTCAGGAAGCCACCCTCGACTGGCCACGGACGTCCACGTCCGTGGCCTACAGGAGCGGACCTCCTGGTCCGCAGGAAGTCCGAAGGTTCAAGCGGACGCTCTCTGTCGCCATTCTCTACGGAGCCAAGTCATGCCTCAACTCCTTATCGGCTGGTCCCAAAAGGACACGACGCCGGACAAGCCCACCGACTTGCGCGGCCAGTTCCGGCAGCGCATCTCCACGCACGTGCAGAATCCCATCATGGCCACAGCCCTCGCCATCGAGGCCGGCGGCGAGCAGGCGGTCATGGTGTCCTGCGATCGCGTGGCCGTCCCCAGCGAGATCATGGCGCGGCTGCGCGAGGCCATTGGGCCCCGCATGCCGGACTTCGACGCGGGCAAGCTGCTCGTCAACGCAACGCACACCCACGACGCCCCATGCCTGCAAGAGGGGCTTTACCCGCCACCGCCCGATGGCTGCATGACTCCGAGCGAGTACGCGGACTTTTTCGTCGCGCGCGTGGCCGAGGCCGTGGTCGAAGCCTGGCAGGCGCGCAAGCCCGGCGGCGTGAGTTGGGCTTGCGGCCATGCCGTCGTCGGCCACAACCGACGCGCGGTGTTCCGTGACGGCTCGGCCAAGATGTACGCCAAGACGAACACGCCGGAGTTCGAGTGCATCGAGGGGTACGAAGACCACAGCGTGGACCTGCTGTTCCTGTGGGACGAGCAGCAGGCGCTCACGGGCGTCGTCGTGAACGTGGCGTGCCCGTCGCAGGTGAACGAGAACGACCTCTTCATCTCAGCCGACTACTGGCACGAGACCCGGCAAGAGATCCGCAAGCGCCATGGCGAGGGCACGTTCGTGCTCGGCCAGTGCGCAGCCGCGGGCGACCAGTCGCCCCATTTCCTGCTCTACGGCCGCGCGGAGGAGGAGATGCGCAAGCGCCGCGGGCTGACCGAGCGCGAGGAGATCGGCCGGCGCCTGGCGAACACGATCGACGACGTGTTCGACCTTGCGAAGGGTGACCTACACATGGACGCGGTGTTCGCGCACGTGGCCAAGACGGTCGCCCTGCCGGCGCGCAGGATCACCGAAGCCGAGTACGAGCACGCCAAGTTCGAGCATGCGCGCCTGCTCGCGCAGGAGCCCCAGGACGACGTGCAGGCGTCGTCCCGGTTCGTGCACCTGCGCCGCAACAAGGGCGTGATCGACCGTTACGAGGCACAGCAGGAAGGCGCCACGCACCCGGTGGAGCTGCACGTGCTGCGCATTGGCGACGTCGCGGTCGCCACGAACCCGTTCGAGATGTTCCTCGACTACGGCCTGCGCATGAAAGCGCGCAGTGCGGCGCTCCAGACGTTCATCGTGCAACTCGCCTGCGACTACGCCGGCTACCTTCCCACGGCCCGCGCGCTCGCCGGCCAAGGCTACGGCGCGGAGGCGCCCAGCAACAAGGTGGGGCCCGAAGGCGGGCAGGTGCTGGTCGAGGAAACCGTCGCCACCATCAACGCGCTCTGGCAGGATTGAGGCACACACGAAACGGAGGCCTCTGCGCGCCTACGACAACTCCGACGCGGCCGCGATCTCGATGAAGCGATCCTCCGCGGCGAGGAACGCATCGATCACGTCGGGGTCGAACTGCTTGCCCCGCGCGGCCACGATGACATCCCGGGTCTCGGCATGGGGGACGGCCTTCTTGTAGCAGCGCTCGAAACGGAGCGCGTCGTACACGTCCGCGAGCGCCAGCACGCGGCCTACGAAGGGGACGTCTTCCCCAGCGAGGCGGTGGGGGTAGCCGGAGCCGTTCCAGCACTCGTGGTGGCTCTCGGCGATGCCGATGCCGATATGCACGAACAGGTTGCCCGGGTGTTTGGCCTGCACCTCGCGAAGTGCGTTGGCGCCGATGGTCGTGTGCGCTTCCATCGTCTTGAACTCGTCATCCGTCAGCGGCCCCGGCTTTCGAAGGATGCGGTCTGGGATGCCCACCTTGCCGATGTCGTGCAGCGGGCTGGCCGCGCACACGTTCTCGATGAACGGGCGGTCGATGATCGCCGCGTATTTGGGTGTGCGCTGGAGCTGCTCGATAAGGGCCCGTGTGTACTCTTGAATGCGCTCCAAGTGCTCGCCGGTCTCAGGGTCGCGGGACTCGGTGAGCTTGGCCATTGCGAAGATCGTGGCGAGCTGCATGAGCGCGATCTCCCGCACTTGCCGGCGCACGCGCTTCTCCAGCGTGTGGTTGTACTCCTCGATCTGCCGCTGGTATTCAGCCTCTTGGTCTCGCAGCCGCTTGCGCTCCAAGAGCACGCCCAGCCGCGCCTTGAGCAACGCGGGGTGAAAGGGCTTGACCAAGTAGTCGTCCGCGCCCATCTCCACGCATCGCACGGTGCTGTCCATGTCGCTGAGGCCGGACACCACGATGACCGGCACGTGCTGGAGCGCCTCGTCGGCCTTCATCCGTTCGAGCACGTCGAAGCCATTGAGTTGGGGCATCTCGATGTCGAGCAGCACGAGGTCGGGCGCCTACTCGCTCATGGATTCGAGGGCCTCCGCGCCGTTGAACGCGTCGGCGACCGCGTGGCCCATGCGCCGGAGGTAGTCCCTCAGGAAGAGATGGATCTGCTCGTTGTCGTCGACCACAAGAATCCGCGCTGGGTCTGGCACGATTCAGGCTCCGTCTTGCCGCGGCTTCAGTTCCCGGCGCCTGGCAGCGCCTGTAGGTAGAGTTCGCCGTTGATCATGAGGCCCTGGTCGAGATACGCCTGCAACTTGGCCTCTGAGGAGGGGATCTCTCCGATGCGTTCGTAAAAATTGAGCACGTCCTGGCAGTACACGTACAACGGCCCGCCCGCCTTCATGCGCTCGGCAATGGCCTTGCCATCGTAGAACTGCACCAAGTCCCGGTAGTAGCGCAGTTCGCGCTCATCGACGCGCGAGCGGAAGAACAGCTTCTTGCGCGCGATGTCGAGATACTCGTCCTCGTGGCCTTTGCCCCATTCGATCGCGCGAAACCACGCGCGCAGGACTTTGACCACGATGTCGGGGTAGCGCCGAATGAGATAGTCCTGCGCACAAAGGCCCTCGGGCATGCCGCCCTTGATGTCCGCGGTCGTCACGGCTTCCCTGCCATGGCCGCGTTCATGGGCGAACGTGGCGGCCGGCTCCCACGTGACCGCGGCTTCCACCGTGCCGCGCACAAACGCGTTTGCGGCCTCTTGGCCTGCCATGTCGGCGAGTTCGAAATCGCTGAGTTGGAGGCCTACCTGCCGAAGCGCCACCATGAGGAAGTAATGGCTCATGGTGCGTAACTCGCAGGCGATGCGCTTCCCCCGCAGCTTCGGATCATCGAGCCCGCTGTACTGCGACTTGAGGATGATCTTGTCCATGCCGCGGCTCGACGCCGTCTCACACACCAGAGACACCGGATCGCCTCGCGCGGCTTGGTACACCAAGTCGCCCACGCGGCTCGCAGACAGGTGCGTGTGATGCCCGCGCCGACGGAAGGCGTTGGACATGGCGCGCGCATTGGGGAACACGAGCACTCGCACGTCGAGGTTCTCGTCCTCGAAGAACCCCTTCTCTCGCGCCACGACGAGCGGCGTCCACGTATACTGCGCGACGCAGCCAATGAGCACCGTTTCGGGCCGGGGTGGGTCCTGTGCCTGGGCTCCTATGCCCGCCGACGCCACCAAGAGAGAGGCCAGGAACGCGAGGATATGTGTTCGACTAGCCAAAGGCAGACTCCCACATGGGCAAACGATTCCAGCGCGTGCAACACGGCACAACTCTAAACCAACGTGGGGGGGTTGTCAACGCTCGTTGGCGGCCGCCAAGCACGTCGTGGGCTTCGCACATCCCAGGCAATACGCACTTGTCCCCAAGTGCGGCGCCAGGTTCTACTCTCGCGCCTCTGCGATCATCTCGGTTAGCTCCTGACCCCGCTCGAACGCTCGTCGCAGCACCTCCGCCTCGTCCTGGTTCTCATAGTGCCGCATGCTCGTCTCCATGCTCACGCACTTCGTATACGACGAATGCGCCATGAGCCCCGCGAGGCGTTGCCAGTCGGCCGTGCCATCGAACGGCACGAGGTGCTGATCGCTGCCGCCATCGTTGTCGTGTAGGTGCACGGAAATCAGCCGGTCACGCACGCCGTCCAGATGGTCGAGCCCCTTCCCGCCGATGTTGCCATGGCCGGAATCGTAGCACAGGCCCAGGTAGCTGGCTTCGTATTCTCCGAATAGCGTGCGCAAGACTCGAAAGTCGTCGTTTCCGCCGTTCTCGATCGCGATGCGGACCCCGCGCTCCTTCGCGAACGGCCTCAGAGCGTCGAGGGACTGGTGCAATTGCCGCCAGAAGACTTCCCGTTCAGCCTCGTCGTCTGGCTCTCCGCCGGTGTGCATAATCACCACGTCAGCGCCCAGCCGCGCGGCCATGTCGATTCGGTTCTCGACCAACTCGCATCCGGCCTGGCGTTCGTACTCGCGGGGTGAGACCCATCGTTTCTCCTGCCCGGCTGAGGCATGCAGGTCAACTAGGGAAAGGTTGTACTCCTTAAGCCAGGCCGCGATTCGGGCGATCTCATGCCGCGAGTAGAGGAAATCCGTGCACCATTGGTGGCACCAATGCACGTGCGTGAACCCGGCGTCTGCGATTTGACGCAGATAGGGCTCGGGGCAGCCTGTGCCCGCGGCGTAGTCGCTGGTCATAGACAGCTTCATACTAGTATCCAGACGCCTTTCCTGTCATGGTGATGATGTCGACTCGGATGACCACGAGGCGGTCCAGCGCGCCCTGCGGGAACTCGTACGTGCCGCTCGAGTATTGGTTCATA
>JAJRTI010000256.1 GCA_024278415.1 Planctomycetota bacterium
GCCGGTGGGCCCCATGGACGCGAACACGAACGCGCGGCCACCGGCGGCCTCCTTGGACAGCTCGGCCCCGCGGCGATTGATCTCATCGAGGCGGTCGGCCAATCCGACCTTCTCAAGCTTGAAGCGATTGCCGCCAAACGTGTTGGTGAGCACGATATCGGAGCCGGCCTGCGCGTACGCCGCGGCCACGGAGCGAATGCGATCGGGGTGCTCCAGGTTCCAGCGCTCCGGCGCCTCGCCGGCCGCGAGGCCGCGTGCGGCCAACTCGGTGCCCCAGGCGCCGTCTGCAATCAGGTACTTCTGTTCATTCAGTCGGTCTTCCCAAGTCTCCATGTTACGAATCTCCTTCTAGGAATGTGGTTCTTCAAATGGGGGCGATATGATGCGCACCAGTTGCCGGCCGGCTCCAAAGCGTCACGTCGCGGGGCTGGTGTAGCGTTTGGCCATTTCCGCGTATCGTCCGCAAGCCATCTTGCCTTCGGGACAGCCTTGCAGGCGCACGCATTTAGGCCCGGCGTTTTCGAACACCGCAGGGCAGGCCTCGCGCGCCAAATCGAGCATGCGATCGGCCAGTTGCCGGATTTCCCACTGTGCGCGTTGGCACAGACGCTCTTCGAAGAAATGCAGCAATTGCCGGGCGTTCATGGTCGCGAATAGTTTCGTCTCGCACGCGTTGGGCAGCACGTAGCGCGCGTCTTCGTTGCTCGACTCGCCCGAATCGCCGAGCGCTTGGTTCAAGGCCCGATACTGCTCGGCAATGGCCGCCATGCACTGGCGATAGTACTGCGCGGCGTCCATGGATTGGCCTTGCACGACCACGGTCTTGCCGCGCAGTTGAGGCGGCAAGACGTAGTCGAACGCGTCGTGCAGCACGTAGCGCTGGCTGCGCTGGGAATAGCTCGCCAAGCGGTGGCGGACGAGTTGGTGCGAGCACGCGCGCGAGAGGCCTTCGATGTAGAACGTGAACACCGCGTGCTCGATGGGACTCATGTGGCCCAGATCGCGGAGCTGGCGCACGAAGCGCGCCGACGCGGGCTCCGCTTGGTCCAGCAGAGCGGCCGTGTCGCGGGCGTAGCACAGCTTCGCGGCCGCGGCGATTAGCGGCTCGGGCGCGGGAGTGAAGCGAGCAAGCTTCACGTGTAGCGTCACTTCAGGCATTGGGTCGGCTCCTATGGCTGGGGGAGGGAGGCCGCGAGGACGGTCAGAGTCGCTCCTCGCGATACGCGGCGAGGTAATCCATGCAGAACTCGTCGAGCCCCAGCACGGCGCGCGACGCCAGCAGCATGGCCATCATGCCCGGCTCGCAGGGATCGATGATGGCCCCGTCGCACCCCGCAGCCACCAGCATCGCCAGGAACGCCCGATTGAGGTGGTTACGCCCGGGCACGCCGAACGAGATGTTGCTCAGTCCCAGGGCGATATGAATGTCGGGGAACTCGCGCCGCGTGGTGCGGATCGCATCGAGGATGAACACCGCTTGGCCGGGATGGGTCGAGGCCGGGCGCACCAGGGGGTCCACGAATGCCCGGTCGTGGGCGATGCCGTTTTGCTCGAGCAGCGCCACGATCTCGCGCGTGATGCGGAGCCGGCCGTCCAAGTCCTCCGGCATCCCGTTGTCGTCCATGGTGAGACAGACGACGCTCGTGTCATACTCCACGACGAGGGGCAGCACTTCGTTGATACGGTGTTGCTCGCCGGTGATGGAATTGATGATCGCGCCGGGCCGGTTGCCGATTTCGAGGCCGGCTTTGAGCGCGGCAGGATTGCTCGAATCGAAGACGAGGGGCAGATCGGTGGCTTGCGCGACCACTTGCGAGAGCCACTTCATGTCTTCGACTTCCCTGGCCGGATCCCCCCCCGCGTTGATGTCGATATGCGTCGCTCCCGCCTCGGCTTGGCGGTGCACCTGCTCGACAATGTAGGCCGCGTCGCGGCTCCACACCTTGTCTTGCAGATGCTTCCGAGTCATGTTGATGCGTTCGCCAATAACGGTAAACATGGAGTGCCTCCTTCCAGAGGTGTCATCACACACAGTGCGACCGTTCAGCCGCCAAAGCGGTCGCGGCGCATGGAGGAGGCGGCCGAACAGTCGCCCAGAACAAAAAAATCCCCGGCCCTATGGATATAGAGCCGGGGATGCCGTTTTCCATCCGCGACGGTAGCGCCACGCCTGGACCCCAATTCCCGGGGGTCAGGCGGACAATCAATTTGAGATCGAGCAGGTCTTCTGACTTCCAGCTTATCCTACTGGCCGCGCCTTCCCACCCCGACACGTCGGGGCAGTGGCATGAAGCGGCGTTCGTTGCTGGTTACAGCGGCGGGTCCGCGACGGATTTGCACCGTCTTCCCTTTTCAAGCCCGATCGGGCTACTCGATGAGCCGCCAGCATATCACCCCCCTCTTGGCCTGTCAAGATTGCGCCGCAGGTGCGAATCGCAGTGCAAGCCTGCAACGCGGAATGGGCTTCCATCAGGCCGCGGTTGACCCGCGCACAAAGCCGGCGTATAGTGGATGCATGCGGGCGAGCGGCGTCCGGCAACAGATGGCCCCACGATGCGTATTTGGGCTCACTCATGAAGGAAGACGCAGCACGAGTTGGGCGGATCATCGCGGAGATTCAGCGCCAGATACGGGACGAACTGCTCGAAGAACTCGTCGAGAACGAGGACGAACTCGAGACGCTCTTCGATCCCCACGCTTACACGAGCACGCTGGAGGAGATGCGGGACCGCTACGTCGACAAGCTCCAAGCGCTCCAGGGCATTCTGCACGAGGTGGCCAACACGGACGAGGGCCACCGGCGCCGGCGCCTGCAAGTTAAGTGCGTGGCTGCGGACAGCCCCAAGACGTTGACCAAGCAGATGAACCGGGAATTGCGTGCGCTGGAAGGATGCGCCATTGTCGGCATCAACTTTCATCGGGCCGGGGAGCAGGAATGGGTGGCGTTCGTTACGTACGTGGCCAACCCCTTCGACCGCAGCCAGCAGAAGCAGATGCAGGACCAGGAGCGGGAGTGAGGGGAGAGATGCTTCGCTCAGCATGACGAGGGGGCAGCTTCCCCAGGCATCGGGCCGCCGCGGATGACGCCCAAGAACGGAAAACGCCCGACCGGCAATCGAAATGGATTGCGGGCCGGGCGAAGCGAGACTGGCGGCTTGCAGTGATTAGACGGCCAGGGCGCGCATGATGCCGGGCGTGTGGGGCTCAGCTTGATGCGGGACAGGTTCTGCCACGCGCAGCCTGCCTTTCGTGGTGCGCTTGGCCGTGTACATGGCCCTGTCGGCCGCGGCCAGGAGTTGGTCTTTGTCGGTCGCGTCGTCTGGGAACGATGCCAGACCCACACTCATGTGGACGCGCAGCGTGCGGCCGTGGTGGAGGAAGGGGTGGCTCGCGGTCACCGCCCTGATGCGAGCGCCGAGCTTGCGCGCACTAGCGGCCGGTGTGTTGGGGAGGACGATGAGGAACTCGTCGCCGCCCAGCCGGCCCACCGCGTCGTCGTCGCGCATGCTTTGGCGCAGGAGCTGGCCGAACTGCTCCAGCACGTCGTCGCCGGCGTGATGGCCGAACGTGTCGTTGATCTGCTTGAAGTCGTCCAGGTCGATGTAGAGCACCGACACCGGCTCGCGTCGCTGCCGCGCGCGCTGGATCTCATACTCCAATCGCTCGTCCAGGTAGCGAGAGTTGTACACCTTCGTGAGGTAGTCCACGAACACCAGCCGCGTCAGCCCTTGGGACATCTCTTGGCTCAGGTCGCGCATACGCATCCAATGCCAGGAGGTCACGATCAACAACCCGCCCAGCAGCCCCAGAATGCACAGACGCACCGCCTGCACTGCTCCCTCCCAAATCAGTCCGGTGTCGATGAGGAGCACCGAGAGGAGCACCGTTAGCAGGAAGCACATCCCGAAGGACCGACGCAGTCGCTGATGCAGTTCGTCCACGTCTTCGAATCGGCTTCTCATCTGTGCCTCAATTCTATTCAGTAGGCGTCTACCCGCAGAACTGCATCGTCACCGACCCTCAGCCAGCCGGCCGCGCAGTCTGTATCTTCTAAACGCAACTCTTATGCCTATGTCCTTGCCATCGGGGCCGCATGAAGCACCGAGGCGGCCTCGCAACGCCTAGGTGGGATGCCGGTTATGACAACCACGCACACAGGGGTATTGGGGCCGCCTCAGGTGCAAGGCCTGCGGGAACTGGGCAAGATCGCCCGAATGGCACATTAGCATGTGCTCATATGTGCATTTCTGCCCATGCGCCATCGGCAGATACGCATGGCCGAGGCGCGCTCACGCCACGGGCCGGGGCGTTGACCCAATACGAACACGCCTGTAGAATCACCAATCGCCCTTGCTGTGCACGGGGCGGCTCGGAGGCTCCCGCCTGCTCTTGGCCACGGCCTTCGGCCGCGACTGAAGAAGCGATGCCTGAATCTTCATCGTAATCGTAATCTCTCGCAAAACGCGGACGGATGCTTCGTCAGGGCGTTTGATTATGATGATGTCACGGCCTACGGCTCTATAAGACGGAGACTGCCATGAACTGCGCCGAATGGTTTGTCCGCACGCTCAAGGACCGCGGCGTGGAGCACGTGTTCGTGCTCTGTGGCAACGGCCTCAACCCTTTCCTCGACGCCTGCCACACGCAGAAGATGAACGTCATCGACGTGCGCAACGAGCAGGCCGCGGCCTACATGGCCGACCTCTGGGGCCGCATGACCGGCAAGCTCGGCGTGGTCGTGGTGAGCAGCGGGCCCGGCCACACCAACGCACTCACCGGCGTGGCCAACGCGTTCTGGGACGGTAGCCCCATGATGCTCGTGAGCGGATGCAGCAGCGTGCGCACGCAGGGGCTCGACCACTTCCAAGAGCTGCCGCAAGTCGAGATGGTCTCGCCCGTGTGCAAGTACGCGAGCTTCGTCGACAGCGCGGCCTGCATCAAGACGGAAACCGACCGCGCGATCAACGCGGCCACCTCGGGCCGGCCCGGGCCGGTGCACCTCACCATCCCCGTGGACGTGCTCAACACGCCCGTCGATCCCAAGAAGCTCGGCAAGCGCCTGCGCAACCCGGCCGCGGTCGTGCAGCACGCGCCAGGCGATCCCGACCTCGTGCGCGACGCGGTCAAGCTGCTCGCCAAGGCCAAGCGCCCGGCCATCTTCGTCGGCAGTGGAGCATTTTATGCCGGCGCCGCAAAGGAACTCGAAGCGCTCGCCAAGCTCACCGACATCCCCATCGTCTCACAGCTCTGGGATCGAGGCTGCATCGAGAAACCCCTGCCGCAGTACCTCGGCGTGAGCACCGCGGAGCTGAACACCGCGTTCCCCACCGCGTGCAAGTGCGACGTCGCGCTCGTGCTCGGCGCCAGGGTCGACTTCCGGCTCGACTATGGACGAACCCCCCTGTTCAGCCCAAACTGCAAATTCGTCCGCGTCGACTACGACCCCGCGGAGATCAACCGCACGATCATCCCAGAGATCGGCATCGTGGGCGACGTGAAGTCCGTGCTCACGCAAATGCTCGACGCGGCCAAGGGAGTGAAGCAGTGGAGCAACGCGGCTTGGCTCGCCCGGCTGCGCAAGCTGCGCGACGCGGACCTGCGCCGGTGGGACACGATGGGCTACGAAGACGCGTGGCCTTTGCCCGGGTTCAGCATCTGCCGCGCGATCAAGCCCTTCCTCAAGGGCGACACCACGTTCCTCATCGACGGCGGCAACATCGGCCGCTGGGCGCACACCATGCTCTACACGCGGCACCCGTCGCATTGGGCCACGTGCGGCATCAGCGGCATGATCGGCTGGGGCCTGCCCGGCGCGGCGCTGAGCAACCTGGCGCGGCCCGGCAAGCCCGTGCTGCTGCTCAGTGGCGACGGGTCGGCCGGCTTCACCGTGACCGAGATCGAGACCGCGCTGCGGTTCGGCCTGCCCTACGTCGCGGTCATCGCGCACGACAGCGCGTGGGGCATCGTGGTCGAGGGACAGCCCAGCGACCGGGAGGTCGCGAGCCACCTCGGCGAGATCCGCTTCGACAAGGTCGCGGAAGCACTCGGCGCCCGCGGCGTGTACATCGAGCACCCCAAGCAACTCAAGCCGGCCATCGCCGAAGGCCTGAAGGCGAACACCGTCACCGTCATCCACGTGCCCACCGAACTCGTCGGCGTGCGCAACTGGGACAAGCCGGCGCGGGGGGAATAGGTCCAGACCTGACCCCACGCCGCCCCCTGCCGCAGCGAGGAGGTTTCGCGCCCCCACACAGCGTCTGATTCACGGGTCCGGCCATTTCGTCCTTGACACACGGGGGGCAAGTCTGATACATATGTGCCCTTTTCCTTTCCCTATCTATGAGCCCAGGAACGCTCACCGCATGATGTCTGGTCCAGACAGAGGGCCATGCTAAGGGCAGCGGTGGCCTGGGCGGCGACAACCTCAGGCAGAGGCGACCGGCGGAATGAAGATACACACGAACGGCAAGAGCATCCGGGATCGGGCCGTGCTCGCTTGGGGCAAGATGAGGCGCTTCTATCTCGGGGCGTTCGGCAACGGGTACCTCGCGAAACAGATGCGCGAACGCAAGGGCGAGTGCAGCCGCTGCGGGGCATGCTGCAAGCTGATGTACGACTGCCCGTTCCTGGACGAGTCGGGCGAGATCACCCGCTGCCGCATCTACGGATTGCCGATCCCCAATTGCAAGATGTTTCCCGTCGACGAGCGCGACATCCGCGACCGCAACCTCGTCATGCCCGACTCCAAGTGCGGGTACTATTTCGATTCGGCTGGCAAAGACAAGAGCGGCGGCAACGGGAAGCACGTGGACACAGCCGGGGACTGACGGCTGGCGGCGGGACGCTTTCACGAACGCGACATCACAGCGGCGACGGACCGCCGCCGCTGCTACAGTCGTCCCCTTCTTGGCAGGAGCCCGCCCATGAGAGCCCGCCTGCTGTTGTTGCTCCCGCTGTTGGCCTCGCCTGCCGTACGCGCCGGCCAACTGGCTCTCGTGCGCGCCGGCAAACCCGCCGCGCGCATCGTGCTGCCGGCGGATGCGGACGCAAAAGAGACGCTCGCAGCCGACGAGCTGCAACTCTACGTCAAGAAGATCTCCGGCGCGGAGCTGCCAATCGGCCGCGATGCACACAGCCCCGGCGCCAAGGTGTTCATCGGTTTGCGCGACGCATCGATCCGTCGGAAGCTGCGGATTGACACACTCAAGTGGGACGGCTTCGTCATGGCGCGGCAGGGCGACGCACTTGTCCTTGCCGGCAACTGGCCCGTGGGCACGCTCAACGCGGTGTATGCGTTCCTCGAAGACGAGTACGGCGTGCGGTGGTACATGCCCACTGAATTCGGCGAGAACGTACCGAAGGCGGCGACGCTGTCGGTGGGCGACTTGGACAAGCGCGTCGAGCCGCGATTCGCCTGCCGGCGCAACCACGGCATCGACATGTCTATCCGCGGGGACGGCAAGGCTTGGGCGCGCCGGGTGCGCATCACCAGCCACGACCTCGACGTGCCGTTCAACCGCTACTCGCACAACCTCTACGCGGTGCTGCCGGTGGACCGGTACGCGGCCGCGCACCCCGAGTACTACCCCATGCTCAAGGGCGAGCGTTACATCGCGGAGGGCCGGGCCAAGTCCTCCCACTGGCAACCCTGCACGATCAACCCCGAAGTGGTCGGCATCACGGTCTCCGCCGGCCGCGCCTGGCTCACGGCTCGGCCGCACACGAACTTCTTCTCGGTGGGCATGAACGACAGCGGCCGCTTCTGCGAGTGCGCCCAGTGCCGCGCGCTCGACGTGCCGGGCGAAACCTTCCGCAACCGGCCCATGGTCTCGGACCGCTACTTTACATTCGTCAAGAAGGTCGCCGACGCGATCGGCAAGACACACCCCGGCCGCTACGTGTCGTGCATCGCTTACTCCCGCGTCGAGTCCCTGCCGACGTACACGACCCTCCCGCACAACGTGTACGTCGTCATCACCCAGGACGTAGCCCAGTGGTTCGATCCCGCGTACCGCAAGACGGACGAGGACTTCGCAGCCGCATGGGCCAAGGCGGCCGGCGCGTTCGGCACGTACGACTACACCGGCCTCACCTGGCTGCTGCCGCGGGTGTACCCGCACCTGATGGCCGAGTCGCTGAAATTCTACGGCCGCGTCGGCGCGGTCGCGGCCACGAACGAGGCGTATCCCACGTGGTGGTATGCCGGCCCCCAACTCTACCTGCGCGCAAAGCTGATGTGGGATCCCGCGCTCGACCCGGACGCGGTGCTCGACGCGTACTACCGCGGCTTCTTCGGCCCGGCCGCCCAGCCCATGAAGCGGCTCTATGGCGTGATGGAGCGCTGCATGACCAAACCGCGGGCGGGGCGCTGGTTCGAGGGCCTGGGCTCGGTGATCCAGCAACTCGACTTGTGGACGCCCGCGGATCTGGCCGAGTGCCGCCAGGCGCTCGCGCAAGCCGCGAAGCTCGCACGGGGCCAGTCGCGGTACCGCGCGCGCGTCGAGTTTGTCGCTCGAGGACTTGGGTTCGTGGGCCAGGTGATGGAGGAGTACTGGCAAGCCCAACACGTCGAGCGGCTCGCCGGCCAAGCAGCCACGTCGAACGAGACCATGCTCGCCGAAACGCTGAAGCTGTTAGGCATGACGAAGGCCCGGGAGGAGACGTGGCGGCGCATCCGGGACGACCGGCTGCTGTGCGGCATCTACAAGGCCATCGACGAGCGGTTCCACCGGCGCTGGGCGTCGTGGGAGACGTACCTGCGCAAGTGCGCGAGCGTGGGCATGGCCGGGGTGGTGAGTGTGCGAGGCGAGCTTGAGCCGGCCCGCGTGCGGCGCTTGCTCGCCCTGGTTCGGGAAGGCGAATTGGCTGACGAGTTGCGCGGGCTGCTGTGGGCAGCCGAACACCCGGACGCGCCAAACCTGTTCCGCAACGCCGGCTTCGAGCAGGTTGCGGCCCAAGGCCCCGCGCCGAAGGGCCTCGACTGGGTCGCGGCCGACTGCCCGCCGGGGTGGTCGAAGTGGGCGCTCAAGCCCGCCACGCGCCCGCGCCTGACTTGGGAGAAGAGTGGCGGCCGCGGGGGCGGCAAGTGCGTTCGGCTCCGCGGCGCCAAGAACGCGTGCTTCATCCAGACGTTGCGGGCCAAGCCGGGCGAGCGTTACTACTGCTCCGCATTCGTGCGTACGGCCGGGGGAGCGGACGCGTACGCGCAGCTTCGGGTGCAGTGGAAGGACGCGGACGGCAAGTGGCAATGGGGCGCCTCCCCGCGGATCGCGCAGGTGGCCGGAGGCCTCTCGGGCTGGCGCCAGCTCTCGCTCGTGTTCACCGTGCCGAAGGGCGTCGCGCAGGCCGTCGTGCTGCTCGCCGCGTTCGAGCAGCAGCCTGGGGACTCGGCCTGGTTCGACGACGCGCGGGTGGTGCGGCTTGCCAAGTAGCCCCCGCCCCTCACCCCAACCCGCACCTTCTCTGTTCGCAGTCCCCGTCGGCCACCTGCCACGAGCCCTCGCGGACCCACATGGCCCATGGCGCCGGCGCGCCGAGTTGGCGCAACGCATCGACCAGTTGGTGGCGCCGGCCGCGGTCCGGCTCGTGGAGATGGCCGTCGGGCCCACGAAACCGCACTCCCGCGCAACGTGCATCCTCAGAGCTTGGCTTCGCGCACACGACCTCGCCCCACACAAGGAACGGCAGCGGCTCCCCGGGGAGGACGACGTCCACGACGACCGCCTCGCCCACTTCGGGGTCGCGCGTGGTGAGGAACGAGAGCCCCTCCAGACCGGTGGCGGTCAGAACGCAATCGTGTTCCCATGGGCTGACGCCGTCTGGCCCTTTCCGAGGCGCGGCGCCCAAAGCCGGCCTCCACGAGACGCGCGCAGCATCCATATTCGCTCGCAATGACCTCGGCCGCTCGTCCATAGCACCTGCTCCTATGCGACTAGCGATGACTGTCCATCAGCGTTTGTAGCTTCGCGTGCGGTGGGGGATTTGTCAAGAGATTTCTCGCTTGAAATAGCCGCTCGCGCCCATTCACCGGAGCCGTGGCACGGCGCACAGGCTTGACTCCCGCCGATCTGTGGAGCTAAATTCGCCTGCGTGCAGCGCCTCGTGCATCCAACCCCGATGAGTGGCGGCACAGCGCCCCCCCCCCAACACCGACCACCACCCCCCGAACACCGACTGCGGCGCCCATGGAAATCCAAGCCGGAGAACTGATCGTCAGGAACGAGTATGGGGGCGCCAAGCGGTATCCCATCACGGGCGACGTGACAATCGGCCGGGGGCTGGAGAACGCGGTGGCCCTGCCCGACGTGAACGCGTCGCGGCAGCACGCGGTGCTCAGCGTGTCCGGCAACGGCTTCGTGGTGCGGGACCTGGGCAGCCGCAACGGCACGTTCGTGAACGGGGAGCGCATCACCACCCAGGCTGTGGGCCACGGCGACGTGATCTCCATCGGCACGCACGAAATCGAGGTTGCGACGCTCAAGGAGGTGTTGTGGCTCGACGACGCGGCCGCTCCAAGCTCGGTCGTGCAGAAATCGATCGACGCACAGAGCTTCGACCTGCTCGAAGCCGCGCTTCAGTCCTCCCACGAGCGGCCCAGCGTGCAGTTTCACCGGCAGCTCCAAACCCTACGCGACATCGCGGAGGACATTGGCGCCATCCTCCAGCTCGACGAGTTGCTCGAACGCATTCTGAACCACGTGTTCCGCACGTTTCCCCGGGCGGACAAGGCGTTCATCCTTCTCAAGGCGGACGATGGTTCGGGCCGGCTCGTGCCGCGGGCCGTGCGCACACGCGATGGCCGGGAGGCCGACCCCGTGGCCGTGAGCAGCACGCTCATCCAGCGCGTGATGGAGCGCAAGGAGTCCATCCTCAGCAGCGACGCGCAGAGCGACTTCGCCGCCATCGAAAGCGTAGTCGACCTCAACATCCAGAGCATCGTCTGCGTGCCGCTCATTTGCCAAGGCGAGGCCGTCGGCGTCATCCACCTGCACAGCACCGGCCGGCGCGGGGCCTTCCAGGAGGACGACCTGCACCTGCTCACGAGCATCGGCAACCAGGCTGCGGTGCGCGTGAAGAACGCGCAACTCTACGAGCGCGTGGAAGAGGAGACTCGGGTGCGCCGGGATTTCCAGCGTTACGTGTCGCCAGCCATCGCGGAGCAGATCGTCAACCATCAGGTCACGGTCGAGTTGGGCGGCGTGCGCCGCCGGGGCACGGTCCTCTTCGCCGACATCGTGGGGTTCACCGCGCTGGCCGAAAGCCGCGATCCCGAACAGGTCGTCGCGCAGCTCAACCAATACTTTGGGCTCATGGTCGATGTGATCTTCCAGTACGGCGGCACGGTGGACAAGTTCGGCGGCGACAGCATCATGGCCGTGTGGGGCGCGCCCATCGACATCCCTGACGGCGAGTTCGCGGCCATGGCCGCGGGGGTGGGCATGCAGAACGCCGTGTTCCGCTACAACATGCACCTGCTCGCCCGCGCGCAGGCGGCCATTGGCATGGGCATGGGCATCAACACCGGGCTCTTCCTCGCCGGGAACATCGGCTCCGACGCGCGCATGGAGTACACGATCATCGGCGACTCCGTGAACATGGCTTGGCGCATCCAAGAGCTGGCCGTGAGCGGGCAGGTGCTCGCGTCGGACACCACGTATTCACCCGCCGCGGGGCGGGTCTCGGCGGTCAAGCTGCCCCTCACGCGCGTGAAGGGCAAAGACGCGCCGGCGCAGTTCTACAGCATTCGCGGGGTCGCCGCGCCGAACGCGGCCGGCGAGGACTCGACGCTGCTCACGGTGCCCGTGTCCTACGACGACCCCGCCGGCGGCCACGTCCGCGCGCGGCTCACGCTGGCGGAGCCCCATGGCGACGGGTTCACGCTCGAAGTGCAGTCGCCGCGGCCCTTGCCGACGTCCGACATCGTTCACATCCAGCCGCAGCTCGTCGAGTTGCCCGGCTTGCCGGCCATCGAGTGCCGCCTCGCCGAATGCGGCCCGGTGTTGGCCGACGCGCACACGGACTTCTACCGCGCGTTCCTCGAAGTGGACGATCTCGACCCTCGCGCGCGGATGCTGCTCTCCCCTGGGCACGCGGTGCCCTCGACGCTCGACTCGCTGGCTGGGCTGCGGGCCGAGGGCGAGTGACCGCTACCCTTGCTCGTACGCCTTCAGCTTGTAGATGAGTGCGCGCCGGCTGATGCCCAGTTGCTTCGCGGTCTGGGTGCGGTTGCCCCCGCAGGCGTCGAGCGTGCGCAAGATAGTGGCTTTCTCTACGTCGGCGAGCGTGGCGCGGCCGGGGGGCTGCCGGGTCGGCGGCGCCTCGTGGCCCACCCGGGCGGACAGGTGTTCGGGCAAGATCACGTTGCCGCGGCACATGAGACACGCGCGCTCGATCTCGTTGCGCAGCTCACGCACGTTGCCCGGCCAGTCGTACGCTTCGAGGCTGTGCAAGGCCATGGGCGACAGGCGCACCTTGTCCTCGGCAAACCCCCGGGCAAACTGCGCGGCCAGGCGCGGCACGTCGAGCCGGCGCTCCCGCAGCGGGGGCACGTGGATCGCAATGACGCTGAGCCGGTAGAAGAGGTCCTCCCGGAAGCGGCCCTCGCTGACCGCCTCCTCGATGTCCTGGTTCGTCGCGGCCACGAGCCGAAAGTCCACGGCCTGCGGCGTCGTCGAGCCCACGCGCAGCACCTGCCGGTCCTCTACGACGCGCAGCAGCTTGGCCTGGAGCGCGGGCGACATCTCCGCGATCTCGTCGAGGAACAGCGTGCCTTTGTGCGCGGCCTCGAACCGCCCGGCCTTGGCCTTGAGCGCGCCGGTGAACGCGCCGGCCTCGTGGCCGAAGAGTTCGCTCTCCAGCAAGTTCTCCGGGATCGCCGCGCAGTTCACCTTCACCAGCGGGCCGTCGCGGCGGGGGCTCCATTGGTGCACGATCTCCGTGAGCACTTACTTGCCCGTGCCCGACTCGCCGGTGAGCACGAGCGAGGCATCCGACGGCGCGATCAACGCAATCTGTTCGACCACGTGCCGCATGGCTGGGCTCGCCACGACCACGCCCGGCGGCAGCGCGGGCAGAGCCGCGTCGCTGGGCGTCGGCGACACCGGCCCGATCGCGTCGCCGATCGCGGCCATCAACTCGTCCAAGTCGACCGGCTTGGACAGGTAGTCCACCGCTCCGTCTTTCATCGCGCGCACGGCGTCGCGAATGTCCGTGTACGCGGTGATGAGCAGCACCGGGAGGTCGGGCTGGGTGCGCCGGATCTGTGCCAGCGCCTCGATCCCGCTCATGCCTGGCATACGCACGTCCATGATGACCATGTCCGGCGGATCCTCGCGCACGATGTCGAGCGCGCGCGGCGCGCTGCCCACGCTCTGCGTGGAGTAGCCTTGGCGCGAGAGGTAGTCGCCAAGCAGTTGGTGTTGTTCGGGCTCGTCGTCGACGAGTAGGAGCTTTCGTTTCATGCGTCTGCCTTGTGGTTAGCCAAGCTTGGCCTCATACCGTCGAGAAGCTGTTGATGGGGCCCTTATCGCGGCTGGAACGATCCCGAAGCTTCGGGATTGTCGTTCTCGCCGCACGTCAGAACGGGGCTTGCCCCCGTGTACGCGAGGATTAGCGACTACTGCGTCCCGGGTGGAAAAGGGATGGGACGATGGCAGATCGCTGCCGAGTAGTCGGCAATCATCGCTCCACTGGGACAGGCCCAGCTGGGGCGGGCGGAGCGCTCGCCGTGCTGCATGGTCTACTCGTCATCGGCTGCGGTCTCTACGTTGCCGATCCAGAATACCGACCCGCGGCCGCCGTTCGGCCGGTAGCCGACTTTCCAGTTGTGGGCGAGTGCGATCTGCCGCACGATCGACAGGCCCAGGCCGGTGCCGCCCTCCCAGCCGGAGCAATAGGGCTTAAACAACTCGGGCCGAAGCTCGTCGGGCACGCCAACGCCATCGTCGGCCACTTCGAGCCGCACGGTCGGCCCCCGCTCGTTCACGCAGCGGACCTGAACGCGGCCCCCCTCGTCGCTCGCGCGCAGGGCGTTGTGGAGCAGGTTGAACATGACTTGCCGAAACAGCCCGCGGTCGCTTCGGATCACGGGCAGGTCGTCCACCACGATGGGCGGTGAGCCGGAGGCCGCGCCGAACTCGAGCAACTCAGCCACTTGCTCGACGACTTCTCGCGCGGGCACGGGCGCCATCTCCGGCGTCGGCACTCGCGAGTAGGACAGGAACTCGTCGAGCCGGGCGACCATGCGGTCAATCTCGTTGAGCATGCGCTCCAATGCGGCTCCGTCCTGGCCGGAGGTCTGGGCTCGTTCCACCATGCTCTGCGCGGTGCCGCGCAGGACGTTGAGGGGGTTCTTGATTTCGTGTGCGAGGCCGGCGCCGGCGAGTTGCATCTCGCGCAGGTACTGGTTCTGCGCCTCGGCGAGTTCGAGCGCCGCGGCTTGCTCCCGGCTCTTGACGCTCAGGGCCCACACCGCGGCGAGCACGATGGCCGCGAGCAAGCCGACGGCGCCGGCCGTGTCGGCCATCGCGGCGTGTTGCCGCAGAATGGACGCGAGCTTGCCTTGAGACATGACGAGGCGGGCATAGATGGGCCCGGGCGGCGGATGGTCGCGGTGGGGCGACGCACCCTTGTGCGGCGAGCCCTTGTGCGGCGAGCCCCGGCCGAAGCGCCGGCCAAAGTCAAATCGCATCCACTTCGTGCGCTGCGCAGGAACCTTCCGCGTCAGCATCAGGGCGCCGTCCAGCCACACGTCTTTCTGGTCCACGGGGGTGGCCGGCGACCAGCGTTCGGGGTGGCCGGCCGACACGATCGTGTGGGCATCCTTGTCCAGGATGGACACGGCGAACACGGACGGGCTGCGCACGAGTTCTTCGAGCGAGGCCTGCAACTGGGCGAGCCTGGCCAGCCGGAAGCGCGTCATGGCCTCGATCCGGCCTTCCAAGTCCGCGATGCGCTGCTGCGCGTCGAGTGTCTCCTCCTCGCGCAGATCCTCAATCTCTCGGCGCATCTCCGCAGCCGCCGCGCGGAGGTGCTCCAAGCGCACCACGTCGAACCGGCCGAGCCCGCCGATGCCCGATTCCAGCGCGATGAGGATCGACGCGCCCTGGGCCCGGAGCGAGGCCTTTTCCGACGCCACCTTGTCGGCATAGTCGAGCGCAAGCCATCCCGCGAACGCAAGCCACGCGAGCGCCGGGACGACCCAAATGGCGTAGCGCCGAACCAAAGAGCTGCTCCTCCCTGAAGTGTCGAACACGTCGCGGCCCGTTCGTCGTGAGGCCCGTAAGGGCCTCTTCCGGGATAGACCCGACCGCCCACCGCGCGGCAGGCAGGACTCCAAGCAGCGACCCTGATTCGCAGTACGGCGAACGCGCTGCGAACAATCCGACTGGCCACGGACGTCCTCGCCGGTGGCCTCTGGTGCTGGACGAGGACGTCCAGCACCAGAGCGAACACATCATCCGCGACGATGCATTCTACCATACCCACAGCCTCGGCCCATTGGCAACATAGGGCCGCGCGGGGAGCCGAACGACTGGCCGTGGCCTGCGCCTCCACCCATGCCGCGGAAGCCAAACGGCCTTCGAGCCGTGGGCCCGAAGTCTTGCTGGCCCCTCATGCCCCTTCCGCGGCAAGCCCTCTGGCCCTGGCCGAAGCTGCCGGGCTCCCGCATGCCGCGTGGCCCATGCGCGTTCTGGCCAGGCCCGCTGTGATGGCCGCAGGAGCCACAGAGGCGGCCCTTCTCCATGCTGCCGCGGCCGGCCTGGGGCCGGCCCGTCCTGCTGCGAGATCCGCGGCCCATGCCCTTGCTGCACCGGCCCTGCATGCCATGTCGCTGCGCACGCTCGCCTTTGCCGCCGGCACGCGGCCCAGCCGAGTTCTCCTGCTGCTCAGCCACCTGCGCCTTCAACTGATCGATCGACCGCTGAAGCGCCATGATCTGCTTCCTCAGCGAGTCCGCAGACGCGGCGTCCGCGCCTGCGGCGGCCCGCGTCCCGATGGCCAACGCGCCCACGGCGCCCGCCGCGAACAAGGCCACGATTGCTCTTCGTCTCAGTGTCTTCATCACAAGTCTCCTGTCGTTCTGTAGACGGCATGGCCGATGTGTTGGCCTTATGCGTCTGCCGTCTGTGGTTTGGGTCCAGCAGCACCCCGCGCATAGCCCGCGCGCTGGCCATGCGCCGAATACCGCGCCGCCCGAGCGACGCTGCTGCCAGTTAGCATGCCGTGTGCCGATACGCACTTGGAGCCTCGCGCAGGTCGCAAACCGTTAGCGCCTGGGGAATAGCGCAGCACACTCCTCCCGCCAAGATCATTGGCGGTGTGCAAAGCGATCACGACTGCTCTGCTCGCCAGTCTGCAACATTTGCAGGCCGGGAGCGCTCCTGAGCGCCTTCACCGTCGGGAACGACCACGAAGACAAGAAGTTGCGCGGTGTGCGCGCACTTTCGGTAGCGTATTGCGTATCTCGGATCGCGATCCGAATACGCAATACGCAATACCGAACAGGAAACCCGCGCTCCACACGCCACGCCTTGCCTCTGATCCATGGCGGTCAGTGGCCTGGGGTCGCGGGCGAAGCCCGCCTCGTATTGGCCCCCACGCGATGCCGGGCCGCGCGGGCATTGGCAACGCGCCCGCGTTGCAACGCCTGAGCCCCGCTGCTATGCTGATTCGCCCTTGCTGTAACATCCCTGACGTAGACCCTGGAGATGGCTCATGACGCCCCGTGAAGTGATCTTGGCCAACGTGAGTGGCGGCAGTGCGCCGCGCATAGGCTTCGCGTTCGGCGGCGGCCGGCGCTGCGACATCGCCGGCTGCGGGCTAGGCCCGTCCAAGACGTGGGAGCAGAAGCGATGGGTCGATGGCGACTTCGAGTACTACGACGACGAATGGGGCAACGTCTGGTTCCGCGTCACGTACATGGGCAAAGGCGGCGAAATCCACAAGCCCGTGCTCGAAGACTGGAGCCAACTCGACGACTACCAGCTCCCCGACCTCGACGAGCCGTCGCGTTACGAGCGTGCGCGCGAGGTCTGCGCCAATGAGACCGAACGCTTCCGCGTGGCGTCCGTGCCGGGCTTCCCGTTCGCGATTTGCCGCTACATGCGCAAGATGGAGATTTACTTCCAAGACCTCCTGCTCGAACGCGAGCGTATCGACCGGCTGCACGAGCGGGTCACGTCGCTGCTGGAGCGCGTCATCGCGCAGTACGGCGAGGCCGGCGCGGACGGCATCACCTTCTGCGAGGACTGGGGCATCCAGGACCGCTTGCTCATCAGCCCCGCGCTCTGGCGCGAGATCTTCAAGCCGCTCTTCAAGCGCCTCTGCGGAGTCGCACACGACTACGGCATGAAGGTGCTCATGCACTCGTGCGGCAACGACACGGCGATTCTCGAAGATCTGGCCGAGGTCGGCGTGAACGCGTTCCAGTTCGACCAGCCTGCGC
Source organism: Planctomycetota bacterium (assembly GCA_024278415.1). Next base: position 17,447 of record JAJRTI010000256.1, read on the forward strand.
TCTACGGCATCGAGTGGCTCGCGCAGAAACTCAAAGAGATCGGCGTGTGCCTCTACTCGCCGGTGGACATCCAGCGCGTGCTGCCCACCGGCGACCGGGAGCGCATCGAGGCCGAGGCGCGCAAGATGGTCGAGTTGTTCGGCCGCGACGGCGCGGGGCTCATCGCCAAGAACTACGGCGACCTCGCGGGCATCGGTGTGGAAGAGGAATGGGACATGTGGGCGTACGACGCGTTCGTCGACGCCGGCGGGGAGCTGTGAGGCGAGGCTTTCTGTGTAGCCGCATGCGCCAGCATGCGGGCCAACGGCGAGTGGCCCAGAGAACGCCCGCATTCTGGCGAATGCGGCTACCACCCATCGACGTCCATCGCTCCCATTCTGCATCCGTGGGTACGCCCTGCCATCCGTGGGACAACTCCGAACTTCTTGGCCTCAGCCCAGGAAATCTGCTTCCCGCAGCCGCATGCGCAGGCCCCAGCGGTGCGCGGTGATCCATAGCTCTCCCGGCTGCGGCTCGAACACGTACGGATACGAAACCTCCCGCCCCGGGTAGCGGGCGGCCACGATGGGCCGCGACCACGTCTGGCACTCGTCCTCGCTGAAGCTGATCGACAACTCCTCCCGAAAATTGCTCACTGGCGTCGCGGACCAGATGCCGTCGCCTCCGCTCAGTTTGTAGCGGCTTTCGCCTTCGGGGTAAAGCCGGTTCCACAGCAGCACAATGCGTCCGCTCGCGAGGCGTTTGAGTTGGCCGGGTGCGCTGCTCGCGTCGATGCCGGCCGGGCCGTAGGGGTGCCAATGCCTGCCGCCGTCGGTGGATTCCGCGCGCCAGAATTGGCCCCAGTTCGTGCGGATGAGTTGGTAGAGCCGGCCGTCGCGCAGCTCCACGAGCGTGCCTTCGGTCATGCCCCCGTGGTGGCCCGCGCCGCCGAGGTCGATCACGTTGCTCGGCTCCCACGTCTTGCCGTCGTCGTCGGAGCCGTACGTCATGACCGAGTGCCGGCCGGGGTGGCGGAGCATCTTCATGCTCGCGAACACCACGCGGCCCGCGCGCGTCTGGATCATGCACCGCGTCGCGCCGGTCCACTCGTCGTGGAGCTTCTGAAGGTCTTGCCACGTCGCCCCTCCATCGGTGCTGCGCATGGCGCACGTGGGCAGCTTCGCGTTCGGCGCGTCGTGCAGGGCGTCGTCCCAGTCCCACTCGCGCTCGGCCAGGTTGGCGAACGCGACGACCACCGTCCCGGCCTCCGTCACGGCCAGGGCGCCCGTGGGCGAAGACGACATGGCGCCGCCCTCGGGGAACAGCTCCAACGGCTTCCAAGTGGCTCCTTCATCGTCACTCACCGCGGCCTGCGCAGGATGGCCGGAGACCGAAAAGATTCGCCCGTCCTTGAGCCGCGCAAACGGCCCGCACGGCAAGTGCGGCATGTGCTCGGCCTTCACGTGGACGCAGATGCCGTCGAGGGGTTCGGAGGACAGGGGCGACTTGTGGGCGGGTGGGTTGGGCGCGGACATCGGAGGTGATTCTCCTTCGGATTCAAATAGGAAGAAGCCGCTGTGGGGAGGGACGCACGGTGGGCGAGCCAATCGCGCCACGCGCAAGCACGCCAGTTCGCTGCGGGCAAAGCCCGCTTTGTCGTGTCATATGCTGGCAACGCTTGCGGAGCATAGTGCGGCATGTCCGGCCATGCAAGCAAACCGAACCGGATAGTCCCAAGGAGAACGACGATGCGCGTAGAGCATGGGGCTCGGCCGGAGGGGCCTACGGACGCCGGCGCGCGCAAGCGCTCGGAGCGCCCTTCCTTCGTCGCCAGGCAAAGAGTACGATGGTGCGGCAACGACAGGCCTTCGCCATCACGGAGACTCTTA
>JAJRTI010000257.1 GCA_024278415.1 Planctomycetota bacterium
ACCGGCGGCGGCTCGTCCTACATGCCCTGGTGGGCGGGACTGGGATACGTGTGGGGAGCGTACATGAGTTCCGAGGAGGGCGGCACCATCTCCGACCCCGCCAAGCTCAGCCGAGAGTTGGCCTGGATGCTGATGGACGGCCACGGCCACCACAATTACTACTACGACGCGCTGGACTGTATGCGCATCGAACAGCGAACCGGGTGGTTCTCAAAGAACGCCCGGCTGTTTGAGTTGTATGGAAAGGCCAATTGGCAAAAGCCGCCGATCGCCGTGCTCCGCGCGGCCACGACGAGCCGCTACTTCCCCTACGCCGCGCTCGCCGACGACTGGGACATCGGCCGGAGCAGCCTCCAGGCCGCGCACTATCAGAACGTGTACGTGACCGAATCCGAGATGCGCGCCGGATTGGCCGGCGGCTACCCGGTCTTGTGGGACGCCGGAACCATGGTGATAGACGACGAGCTGCTGTCGGCCATCGAGCGATACGTTCGCGCGGGAGGCACGTTCGTCGCCGTCAACGTGACGGGCCGGCATTCCGCTCTGAAAGCCGATGCGTGGCCCATCGAGAAGTTGACCGGCTTCAAGGTGTTGGGCGAGCGCGCGAACATGCACGTCACGGTCCTGCCGGGCAATCCGCTCCTCAAACGGATGGCCGGGCTCACCTTCAACGGCAATGGCATCGCGGTCAACTGGATGGGACAAAACCACCTCGCTGAGGGCGCGGTGGCGCTGGAGCCGAAAGACGGCGATGGCGTTGCGCTGGCGAAGTGGGAGGACGGAACGGTCGCGGTCGGCATGCGGAGACTCGGCAAAGGCCGCGTCCTCATCCTGGGCTCCTCGTTCTGGCGCAGCATGTCGGACCGCGCGGGCAACGGCATCTCGCTCAACGGCAGCATCCAGACGACGTTCTTCAACGACCTCCTGGCCGGTCTTGGAGTTCAGAAGCAAGCGGACATCGACAGCGAGGACGTGTGGGCACGCCGGTTCACGACCAAGAACGGGCTTCAGGAATGGGTGATGGTCTACAACGCGGGGCGGGGGCCGGCGAAGGGCCTGACGCTCTCTTTCCCGCTGGCGCAGCGGCCCGGCCGCGTGCGCGACGTGGCCACCGGCAAGCCCGTGGCGTTCGCGTGGGGCAACGGTATCGTGCGCGTGCCGAACGTGGCGCTGGATCGGAACGCGGTCAAGGTGTTCGGCGTAAGCCGCGGCGGTTTTCTGGGCGCGATGCGACATTGGTTCGCCGAGAAGGTGCGCTACGGGTCGCGCGGAGCATGGGTAAACTCCCAAGCGCCCCCGTCGCCAACTCTTCCGCCGGCGACCGCGGTCGTCATGAACCGCTTCCGTTTTCGGCAGGCGGACGAACGCGCCAAGGCCGACCTGTCGTGGCTGACGGAGCCGGCCACCGGCCACGCGTGGAAGGACGCGGGCTACGGCTTCTGGGACGAGATGGGCGACGCGGCGAAAGGCATCGGCCTGTATCGCTGCGCGTTCCGGGCGCCGGCAGCCTGGAGCGGCCATCGCGTGCTGCTTGCATTCGCGTCGTACGACTATCCGGTGTTCCTGGAGAATGCGACCGTCTACCTGAATGGCCAACGCGTCGGGGAGTATCGCGGGCATGCTTGGGCAAACTTCGACGTGCTCGACGCCACGCCCGGCCTCAAGGAGGGCGAAAACACGCTGGGTCTGCTTGTTGAAGCCAAGGAAGGCCGGAGGGGCTATATCGGCCAGTTGGCGGCGTTTCCTCTGGAGATGCTCCAAGACGCAAAGGAACTCAAGACCGGCTGGAAGCTCTATTCGGACAACCGTCAATTCACGCCGGCAGCGCTGCCCTTGGACGCAGTGGGACGCCACTTGGAGACCGAAGTCACGTTGCCTGCTGGCTGGAAGAACGATCGGATACTCCTGGAGTTCGAGGTCCGCAACCGTTGTGTCGGCATCGTCGTCATCAACGACCGCCCCATCGCGTACAACCAATCCCGGCACCCCTACGGAAACATCATGCAGGTCAACCTTTACCCATGGGCGAAGCCAGGCGCGGTGAACCGCATCGAATTCTGGCCCCGCTCGCCGGAGAACACCGCAAAGCAGCGATGGGTGGTGAAGCGCGTCCGGGTTGGAACGGTTGCGGCAGACCCATGACCGGGAGAGACACCGTGCAAAGAACAAGGCGAGCTTCGCCCGCAACCCAACTCTCGCGTTATCCACAGTTCGTGCAAATTCCACAGATACCCGCAGATGCCCACAGATTGCGCAGATCAGAGGAGACGGCCGCTGACCCCATCTGTGTGATCTGTGGGTATCAGTGGACATCTGTGTTTCCTTGTTCCACGGAGAATGGCGTGCTCCGAAGCCCAGGCCGTTCGCTGTGATCTGTGGACGGTGCACCTTTTCTTGTTGTCCGCCGCGGTTGCTGATGGTGAAGGCACTAACACTCATCGCTTGGGCTTTTGTCGCCGGCGCCTGCATCGTCGCGGGGCGAGTCTCCGGCGCAAGCGAGCGAGGGGCATCCATCTCGCAAGCTCAGTACAACCTGGTCCGGAACGGCAGCTTCGAGGAATGGACCGCGCTGGCTCCAAACGTCGCGCGACGGGACTCCGTGAAGAACCTCGTGCTCATTCCCCCGAACCTCGCGCCGACCGGGTGGATGCCGGCGCGGGAGGTCAGAAGCGGACAAGGGCCGACCGCCACCATTGCGCGGGACCCGAAGGTGAAGCACTCCGGGGCGTACTCGGTGCGGATCGAGAACCGCGCGATGCGAGACATCACCTATGTTTCCTATTCCAAGGAAGGCTTCGCCAAACGCGCCAACGACCCGCGCAGCATCCGGCCCAACCGGCGCTATCTCCTTCGATGGTGGGTCAAAGGCAAGGACATCGAACCGGCCGGGACCGGCCCGCTGATGATGATGTTCTACATGTCGCAGAAACAGGGCCAATGGTCTCGCACCAATGCCCACGAACGGATGCCAGTATCCAAGGAAACCTTCGACTGGCGGCAGAGGCAATTCGTGTTCGTCACCGGCCCCCACGCGAGATGGGCGACGTTCACGTTCCAGTTGCGTTGGACCACCGGAACCGTTTGGTACGACGATGTGGAATTGCTCGACCGAGGGCCGGTCGTGCCCGTGGAGACGTACTGATCGCGTGTTGGAGCCCTTTTGCTTCGAACCGCTCTCTCTGGCCCCCTATGCTGCTTGAACCATAGATTGGAGGCGCCAGCTTCGTGACGCTCCAATCCTATCTGCTAGGAAGCGCAGTGGCGGCATGCCCCACAGCTAGTGTCGCGTCCCGCAAGTTCGTTTACCCAATCTGGCACACAGGTTGGGCAATACCTGCCAATTCTGTCTGCCGCGACCCTCGGTGGATGCATCCCCTGCCCGGGGTCCGGCGCCTCATGTCGCTACGCCGTAGGCGTTATACCCCAAAGCCCAGGGTTAAGCGTAGCGCAACCCTGGG
>JAJRTI010000258.1 GCA_024278415.1 Planctomycetota bacterium
GAGCGCGGCCTTGGCTGGGGCGCCCTTCTTGGTGAGTTCGAGCAGCTTGCGGAACCGCTTGGGCTGCGTCTTCACCATCCACTCGACCACGCTGTACGCCATCGCGTAGCTATCACTGTCGCTGCCGGCGATGGACTTCTTCGCCATCAGACGCTCCAGCCGCGGCTGGTAGAGCGCCGCGTCTACCCACTCGCGCACGCGGCGCCGGTGGCTGGCCAAGCCGCGGTCGTTGGGATCGTTAATCTGTTCGCACAATTGCGCGACGCCCTCGTGGAGCCAGGGCGGCGCGCGGTCGGGGCCGCAGTGGGCTTCGAGGAACGCGTGGCCCAACTCGTGCACGACCACGGACACCATGTGCTGGGACGAACCCGCGGCCAGCCGCGGCTCCGGGATCGCGATGTGGGGGGACGTCTTGTCCGGATGGAAGTAGCCGCCGCTGACCTTGGCCCCCTCGAAGCGGTCGTACGTGAGCGCGAAGCGGAGGAAGTCCTCGCGGTTGCGGAAGAAAAAGATCACCAGCCCGTCCGGCCACAGCTTGGCGTTGCGCTTGACGCCAAACACGCGGCACAACCCGGCGTACACCACCTCGCACCCCCGAGCCATGCCCTTGCCGTCTGCGAAGTCGGTGTAGATGATGAAGTGGTCGGACTCGTATTTGGCGAGGTTCGTGCCGAGCTTCGTGTTCACGTCTGCCCATCTCGCCGCGGCTCCCTTGCCACGCGGGGTGGATGCGGCGCGAGCGAGCAGACTCGCGTCGTCCACCGGGCCCAACTCGAGACGGACCTTGGCCCCGCCTTGCTTGGGCATGCCCACCCACGCGGAACGGCTGCCATCGGCCTCGATGTCGATCTCGATCATGAGCCGGAGGTTGAGCTTCTGCCCGGCCTTGGTGGAGACCGCGAACGGAATCTCCGCGCGCGGCTTCGTGCGCTTGTAGCTGTAGTAGATCGTGTCGCCCTCCTTGCGCAGCGTCGCGGTCACCACGTCGATCACGGTCGCCACGGCCGACTTGCCCGGCCGCAATTGGCCGATCGCTCTGGCCTTGCTGTCGGCTTGCGAGAAGTCCATCGTCCACTTGGACTTGTTCTTGACCGCTAGTTTGACCACCACGTGCCGCTCTGTCTCGACGTCCCCCTTGTCGTCGCGGCTGTCGCACGCCACCTTCACGAACAGCTTGCGCTCCCAACGCTTGAGGAAGGCCGCACGTTTCTTGGGGTCGGACGGCGCCACGAAGTATTTTCGCTCGACCGAGGACAGCTTAGGCCCGGCGGGGCCCGCGTTGGCCCGCGGCTCGTGGCCTTTTTTGGTGCTTTTCTTGGCTGCCTTGGGCTTCGGCTTGGGCGTGCCGCGCGCTTTGACAGCTTGCTCCAGGCCCGCGGCATCTTGTCCCTTCATCCTTGCGAACATGGCCCATCGCCGCGCGGCGGACGGGTCTCCGTGCCAGAGCATGAACCACCCATAGCGCAGGCACCACTCCCCGGACCTGCCCTTCTCCTGCTCGGCCAGCGACTGAAGAACCTTCGCATCAAGCGCGCGCACCGCGGCCTGGGCGGGGCCGGCGCCGGAGCGGAGCGAGAGCTTCTCGCCATCGAACCCATCGATCGCGTAGTAGCGCCGCGGCAGGCCTTCGCCGGCGAGCGCGAGGCGTTTGCCGACTTGGCTCTCCAGGCGCGCCTTGGCCGCGTCGAACACCTGCTGCATCATGCGCACCTGCTCGATCGACGGTGCGTCGCTGCCGGGCGCCTGTTGTGCGTACAGCTCCTCGATTGGGCCGTACTGATGTTGCTTCAGCAGTTCGGCCACGCTTGCCGCTTGGCCCGTCGCGCCCCATGCCGCAATCGCCAGAGCCAGGGCCGCGGTCGCCGCTTGGAATCGTCTCGCGTGCATGCCGGGCTCCTCTGCTCGCTCGTGCCGCTCCGCCTTGACTTGCCCGAAAGCGGAGCGTATGTTGACTCGCCTTGTCTTTGGGAAGGCCACTCGATGCACGTGCAGCGGCCGATCCCGCTTCAGTGTCTCCACCTGCTACTGGGAGCTTCCGCATGAAGTTTATCATGTTCACCAAACACCTGGAAGGACTGGACCTGCCAGGCATCATGGCCGGACTCAAACACGCCGGCGTATCGGGCGCGGACCTTTGCACCCGGCCCGGCTACCCGGTGAACCCTGAGAACTGCGCCACCGCGCTGCCCGAGGCCGCGAAGCTGTTCGCTGACAACGGCCTCAGCATCGACATCATCACCACGCCCGGCGACTTCACCGAGCCGACCGTGGACTACACCGAGACGCTCATGGCCGCGGCCAAGGAGGCCGGCGCGGGCCTCATCAAGCTCGGGTACTGGCGTCTCACCCAGCCGGGCTATTGGGAGCTGCTCGACGCATGCCGCAAGCATATGGACGGGTTCGCGAAGCTCGCGGAGAAGCACGGCGTGAAGGTGATGGTGCACAACCACTCCGGCAGCAGCATGGGCTTGAACTCGAGTGCGGTCATGCGCCTCGTCGAGGGATTCGATCCCAAGCACGTGGGCGTGTTCACCGACGTGGGCCACCTCTCGCTCGTGGGCGAGCCGCTGCCCATGGCCTTCGATATCGTGAAGGACTACATCAGCGCGATCGCGTTCAAAGACCTCGCCAAGACGCCGACCCTGAAGGACGGCAAGAAGGTCATGCAAACCCAAGTCGTGCCGATGCGCACCGGCTTCGTCGAGTTCAGCACCGCGCTTAAGCTCATCCAAGACTACCAACTCGACGTGCCGATCAGCATGCACTGCGAGTACAGCGGCTACCCGGTCGAGTCGGTCATCGACCAGTGCCGCATCGACATGCGCTATATCCAGGGGCTGATGGAGGCGCAGTAGCGGCGCCGGAACCGTTGTCGCGCGCCCATGTGAAGGGGGGGGGCAAGTTGTGTGGGCGCTTTCCGCGTACGACGCAAGAGCCTCACCTTTCCCACACAGTCCGGCGCTCCCATGAAATAGCCGAAGTTTGGAAACTCCGGCTATTTCGCAGTAGCCCGTTCGCGGCCAGGCGGACTGAACTTTGGCGCTGGCGCCCGCCCACTCGTAGCCCCAAGCCTGGCGGCTTGCATCTGCACTACGAACACGGCGAATGGGCAAACTCCTGCATCGGGCGCGGCTCACCCTATGGTCCTGCGCTTGCCTGTGCGGCTACTGCCGCGCGCTTCTCAGCGTCGGCATACCGTCGTGCTCGGTACAGACGCTCGGCGTCCGCGAGGGCCTCGCTGGCGGCCCTCTCAGAAGCTTGGCCGTCTCGGCCGGCCACGTGCGCGCGGTCAAGGTTTCGGCGGGCGGTGGCGATCAGGTTGGCCACGGCCAGTTCGTTGTCCGTCGTAAGGACCGCGATTGCATAGCAGCGCACGGACGGCACGCGGAAGGAAACGGTCTCGCCTTCGCGCTCGAAGGGAATGTTTGCGAGCGGCGCGTCCGGCGCGAGGAGGCAGACGCGGTTGAAGTCAAAACGCGTCGGCAGACGGAGGCTGATCTTGACGTTGCGGGCCGGCCGAAACTCCTGGCGTTGCAGATCCACGTTGTAGTTGACCATGTGGAGCGCGACCCGGCGGCCTTCAACATCCTCCCACACGTTCATCCACAGCGTCTTGGCCGCGTCGGTTTCGAGGAATGGCCTGGCCGGCCGCATCGCGTCAGACAGGGCCGCGTAGGCCTTCTGGACTTTCGCCGGTTCGGTCTTCAGGTTTTTGAAGTCGAGAACGCAAGACGCGGGGAGCGTGACAATACGATCGCGGAGGCGTGGATTGGCGCGGAGCTGATCCAGAAGCGATTTCTTGCGCGGGAGATAGTCCTCGGTGCGCGCGCCGAATTTGCCGATAACCACGACTCGGCCGCCGCGCTCCGCGAATCGGCGCACGGCCGCGGCCTGCCGGTCGGACACGCAGTCCACCTCGGTGAGCACGAGCACGTCGTACTGGTCGAGGGCCGCGAGTTGGGCCTTGTCGTCGAGCAGGTCGGGGTGGCCGAAGATGACCGGATCGTACGGAATGTGGGCATCCTCGAGCACGCGGGCGACTGCGCCAATCCATCGGCCGTGATTGCTTGCCGCGCGCCAGTATATCCAGTAGCTGAAGAAATAGCGCCAGACGCAGGTTGGCACAGAATAGACGAGCGCGACCCGCGCGAGGGGGCGTCGCTGAAGGAACAGTGCGCGCTGGCTGTTGATGAATTGCGCGTACTCCGCGTGCGCCTTGTACGTGCGTTTCGAAGCCCACGTGTGCGGCGACCAGATGAGCATGGGGACCGCGCCATTGCTCAACGCCTCGCCGGGGTATAGCGTTTCGCTTGTGGGGAATTTGTTGAGCGTACTCACGTCGATGAATGGCCACACCGGCTTCTGCCCGCGCGTGGCCGCGGCCATGAGTTTGTACTGGAGCGTGTTCCAGCCGTGGCGCTGGGTGCGCCGGTACGGCTCCATGGGGGAGTTCTCCAGGCACTGGGCGTCCACGACGTCGGAGATGACGACGCTGAACACCGGGAAGCGGTTGCCGCCCCACGCCATGCCCTGGTTGCCAAAAAACGGCACGACGCGGTTCTGCTCCGCGGCCTTCTTGCGAATGGACGCCGCGATGTCGGCGATGAAGCCCTTGCCATACATGTACTGCGCTCGTACGAATTCTCGCGCGATGGGGTCGTCGAGGAGCTTGAACCCGGGGTGGGTAGGCCGGATCCGCTTGATGTAATCCGCGATAGAGAGCTCGTCTACAGGCCCTGGGAGCACGCGCTCCAGTTGCTCCTTGGCGAAGCGCCTCTTGAGATGTGCGCGGAAGTCCCGCTGGCAGTGCTCGCAAAAGCACTGGTTCTTGCCGCCGCGGAACGTGGGGTTGCAGAGGTTGTCTTGGCCGAGCGCGTCGTTTTCGTTGAGGATTCGCTGCAGCCCGGATTTCTGATACTCGTGCCAGACCGGGGAATGGTGGCACATGCGGTACATGAACGGCGGATAGCCCTTGCGCGGGACGATTTGGCCATCGATGTCGCGCGCGGCCGCGGTCTTCTTGAACTCTTCGAGGCGCTTGTCCCAGTCGAGCGCGGCGTCGTATTCCACCTTGCCCCAACTGGCGATGCGCACGCCGCGTTTGTGGAAGAGGCCGTCCTTGTTGAGCTTGGCCGCGGACCAGATGTTCACGAGGTCGGGGTCGAAGTCGGCGATGATCCGCGCGCGCTTGTCACTGGCGTCCTGCTCGAAGTCCGCGTTGGCCAGCGGCAAGGGCTCCCCGTTCCGTTTCAGCATGAACTGGTCCACGTAGTAGAACGGCCGAGCGCCGTCCTCGCTCGCCGCGGTCACGCCAAGGTAGAAGAGCTGTCCTTTCGGCCGATCGATCTCCAGCTTCGTTTCCACCCACTTTCCGGTCTCGCTCACCGGTTGGCCGCGGGCCACGACGGTGCCGTGGCTTCGCCAAATCTGCACGGCCGGCATTTGCGTGAAGGTTTGGCCTTGCGGCACAAAGACGCGGCAGGAGAACGTGAGCCGGTATGTCCCGCCCGCCGGTTGCACGAGCCGGGAGCATCCGCCCGCACCACCTTTGAGTTGGATCTTCAGCGATGTCCGGCCCGCGAACGCGCGCGCTGGCGAGAGGGCAATCCTTGCACGGCCCTGGGGGTACCACGCGCCGGGGATCTTTCCGCCGAGCGCGTCCGTGCCCGGAGAGACGATGACGAGGGCTTTCCGGACCCATTGCCCGCCACCGGCTTCGGCAGGCGTTGCTACAGGGCTCACAAGAATCGCCAATAGCGCGGTCACCGTTGCGGCGCAGATTCTGCATGGGGCCATTCTTCATCTCCTTGACAAGGCGGGCTGCGCCCGCAACCCAGGAGCGAATCCCGAAGCTTCGGGATCGCGCTCCGACGGATGCCGAAGGCCCCGCGCGCTCCGGCGGGGCAACATCTCGCCTTCTTCTTGGCGCGGCCCGACAGTGAAGGCGCGACAGGCACTCCCATGCTGACGAGACACCTGCGGTCTTCGCAACGGAAGGGACACATCCGCGGGATACCACAGGGCAAGCCTGTGGTATCCGTCCCGGAGATGGGGGTAAAGAGCAGGGCGAGGAACCCGCCACCGCTCATCATGCGCGCGTGTGTGTCGTGCAGAAGCGGAAGGCCCTCACGGGCCTACTACAAACCGCTCCTACTGTGCGCGCGTGTGTGCCAATGCGTCGCACACGCCTCCAATCAAAAGCGCGGTCAAGCCGGCGCACTCCATCACGGAGCGCATCGACAACATTGCCGTTCACGTACAGGGCGATCCGCTGGGAGTTCCAGGTCAGCGCAAAGTGCCGCCACTCGTTCGTCTGCCACGATGCGGCCGGGGAACGAAGCTGCCGGGAAACACTGGCGTCCAGGCTTTGGGCCAGCACCAGGAGGCTGCTGGTGTTGTGCGGCTTGTACAGCATGACCCGTGCGACGCGCTTGCCGTGCTGCGATAGCAGCGCCACGAAAAAGACAAACTTGTCGATGGTTGGGGTCCAGTCCAGGGGCCTGGCCCAGAAGCAGATCGCGCCGGCAGCGGTGGGGATGTTCTTCGCCCCGGCGTACGCGAGCCTGCGCTTGCCGCCGACCACAACGGCCTGACCCGCCACGCCTTCGGTGTACCCTTCCTCGCCGTAGATCCTGGCCACCGGAGAGCCCGCCGCCCTCGTAGCGCTCACACTTCCATCAAAGGGGACGTAGAACGTCACGTCGTTGCTGACGCCTGACGCCGAGAGCGCGCCGGCAAACGCCAGCAAGGGGGCAATGGCAATTGAGCGGAATGGTGGATTCATACAGATGTAACGGACAGGATCGCCGGATGCACGATCTGGCCGCCTGAGCGTGAGGTGGACGGGAGTCCCCTCATCTTGTCAACCCCTCATCTCTTACCATCGCCAGTACACGTACGGATCGAAATCGCCGCCGAGCGTGTCAATGCGCTGCCAGTTGTGCGGGTAGAGCCGGTCCCGGTCGTCGCTGTGCGCGAGCGTTGGGCCGATGGTCACGCGCTCGCGGTTGGCTATGCGCAGCGCAGCCTCGACGCGGCCGGCCTTGGCGCGCTGCCAGGGGGTTGGCAGGTCCGCGCCGGTCAGGCTCGTGATCCAGTACGACTTGCCGTGGGCCGTCACGCGTGTGAAGAGCGGATGCGGCGACTTGGCGTCTAACGCCGGTAGCGTCAGCTTGCCGCGGAAGAAAAGGTCGCCGGTGTGGATGCCCATCACCGGCGGAGGCGGGCTCATGTATCCCGTGACTTGGGCCGCGGCAGGGCGCTGGGCGAGCAGGTTCGACAAGGGTGGCGCCGACGGCCGCGGAGCGGTTGCATTGAGATAGGCGAGCAGGTTGCCCAGCAGGCGCGTCGACACCGGGTCGCGGCCGATCCGATTGGTCACGTCGACTTGGCAGAAGACGATGAGCCCGTCCCCGCGGGCGACTTCCAGCAGCGCGGCCTCCCCGAGGTCGAAGCCGCAGTCGAGCAGCGCCCGCGCCGCGCCGGCCTGGGGCCGCTCGATCGTGTACGTCGCGACGATGTTGTCGTTGCCCCAGTGCCACCAGTGCAGGGGGTATTGGGTGGGCGCAGTGGCTGGGCGCTCGTACGCCTCGATGAAGTTGCTGTGCCCGGCCAGATACTTGAAGTCCGCGTCCGCAAGGCCGGCGAGCGCGGGATGGCCCGGGCCGCGCAGGAACGCGCGCCGCGTATCGAGACGCTTGAAGCGCAGGCCCATCAGCGTACCGTCCCAGCCCTCGACGCGCTGCTCCATGACCAGCACGCGCATGCCGCGCGCCACCGCGGCGTCGAAGCCGGCCTGGGCGAGTGCGTCGCGGTTGGACTTCTGTAGCAGCGCGCCGCGGCCGACGATGAGGCGATGCTGGGGCGTGAGTTCGCGCGGCATGGGGCCCGCGGACACGCCGAGTTGCTTGAGGGCTTTCGCCGTGTCGCCGACGGGATCGAAGAGCACGAAGCCCGCCGCCGCGCGCCTCGCGGTCTTAGGGAAGACCGTGAGCGCAAACGCCGGCACGTCGAGCCCGTCGGCCGATACCACGAGCCGATAGTCCGTGCGCTGCCGCACGGCTGGCGCCGCGAACTCGATCTCCGCTCGCGTCGTGTCCTGTCGGCCAGGCTCGACCCGTGTTCCGACGCGGCCCGAAAGCGCTGCGCGGCCGCGGGCGTCGCGCAGCTCCCACTTGCCATCGACGCGCAGCGGCTCGTCGGTCTCATTCACAACGACAAGCACTTTTCGCACCCTGTCCCCCGCATAGAACACGTGATCCTTGAGCGTGAATTCGCCGTCCGGCCCGCCGACGTACGCCATGCGGGGCACGGTCGCGGCTTTGACGCGTTGGCCGAACTCGGACAGCTCCTCCGCGGCCTGGAGCGAACCGTGCAGCGCCTCCGGCGTCGCGCCCTTGCGCCGCGGGTCGAGCCCGGCGACCGACGGGAACCGCGGGCGCTCACCGGTGAAGAACGCCGGCACTTCCGCGTGGTAGACGAACGACATGCCGTACGCCCTCCAGGCGCGCAGCGTGTCCGCGAACAGGAGCTTCGTCTGCCAAAACGCGTTCGACAGCCGCGGGTTGCCCGGCGTGTCCGCGATCTTCTTGAGGAACTCCTCCGGCTCATTGGCGTACACCGATGCGCCAAGATACATGGCGCCGTACTCGGTCGGGATCGACTGCGCTCCCTTGGGGTGGTACTGCGCGCGGCCCGAGCGGCCTCGCGTGCGCGTGTACCAGTCGGGGTGGCAGGGGAGGCTAAACTCGCAGGGCATGAGCGGCTTGCGCTTCGCGCGGCTCCACAGCAGCGGCCAGTTCTCGCGCTCCTGTAGGTCCACGTCGAAACCTTGATACGCCATGCTCGTCCACACGGACCCGATGTCGCCGTTGCTCAGTCCGAAGATGGGCCGCGTGTCGTCGATGCTGCGCACGAAGTCCCACGTCTTGCGCAGCGGCTCGGCCTTGGCCACGTCGGCCGGCGTCTTGCCGTCGAGCATGGCCGGGCAGAAGTCGGCCGGGTGCGAGCCGCTGCCGATCAGCCACGCAAGCGCTGACGCGTGCTGCCGATAGCGCTCGTTGTAGCGTTTCTGAAGCGCCTGCCAATGCGCGCGCAGCTTGGGCGTCTCGCCCCCGCGCTCGCCGGTGGGCAGGTCGGGCTTGAGGAAGATCGCGACGCCGAGTTCGTCGGCCGCGTCGAACAGCGGATGGAACGTGGGGTTGCCCCCGCGGCTGTGGCCCCAAGGCGTGAGGCAGTTCAGGCCCGCGGCCTTCCACCGGCGCAACGAATAACGAATATACTCGGGGTCGCCCAACTCGGCCGCGGTCACAATGTGCACGTTCGAGTGGCCGATGAAGTGCACCGGCCGGCCGTTGAGGTAGAAGTCGCCTCCATCAATCCAGATCTCGCGGAACCCGAAGCGCGTCGGCGGTGTCGCGTCGAGCGGCTTGCCGGCCGCGTCGAGCAGTGTGACCGTGTACGAGTAGAGGTACGGCCGGGTCATGGACCACGGCTTGGCGTCCGGCCATGCGTCGCCGAAGCGGACCTCGTTGTCGCCAGCCGCAAGCGCCACGGGTTTCACAAGGCGCTTGACGGGAGTCTTCGCGTCGCGGTCGAAGATGTCGACGCGGACGCGCGCACGCCGCGCGGC
>JAJRTI010000259.1 GCA_024278415.1 Planctomycetota bacterium
CGACAGTGAATAGCCCAAGGCGTGAGCCTTGGGTAAGCAACAGGCAACGGCGCCAAAGCCTCGTAGAGGCGACAGTATGCCACGTTCGCACGGTACTGTCGCCCCTTGCGGGGCTCTGTGAACGCCACGATCCGCGTTCCCAAGGCTTACGCCTTGGGCCCCCGGGCGGCCGTTGACCCCCGCCGCCTGGCTATTGACTGCCGCGCCTACGGCGCTGGAGAACGCTAAGTCAGCGCCATTGGGGCTCGTCCCCGTGTTGCGATGATTACCGACTACTGGCAAACCCACTCTCACACCCTCCTTCTTCTGGGCGCTCGGAGGGCCGAGCGCCCAGAAGAAGGAAATAACAGGAACGGAACGATCCCGAAAGTAGTCGGCAATCATCGCTCCGCTGGGTCAAGCCCAGCGGTGGCACAAGCCGAGTGGCCACAGGCGACTCAGCTCGCCCTTTGCTTGCGGCCGGTGGCAGCGTTAAATCTTCGGTGTCAGGTGTGGCGCAGCCGTTCGGCAGCGGCAAGGGCTTCGTCGTAGGACACGAGCCGGCGGGCTCGCCTGACCGCGAGACGCAGCTTCGCCATCTCCCACAGCGCGCGCCAGTCGTGGATCATGTGCGTGACCTCGGCCCAGCAGGGACGCATGCAGGAGCCACACTCCGCGATGAGTTTGTCACGCTCCTCCGCGAAGCCCGGCGAGCCGAAACGCTCCAGCACTTCCTCCGCGGAATAGTCGCGCTTGGCCTCGTAGTCGTGGCAGATCGCGAAGCGGCCGCGCGGATCAATGCTGAAGTACAGCGCGCCGGCATCGCATCGCCAATACTGGCCGCGCTCGGAGAGAAACTCTCTCGACTGCCGCAGGAACGGTGTGGAGTTCACGATGGGCGCGCCGCGGCGCTTAAGTTCGAGCAGCTCATCGTACGCGGCCACGAGCGCTTCCCGCTGCTCAGGCGAGATCGCCATCTCTGGCGCGCAGCGCTCGAAGCGGTCGTGCTCGCCTTCCTCGGGCGCCAAGTGCACCGGCACGAAGCTGATGAAGTAGCCAACAGCCTTGGCGAACGCGACCATCTGCGGCAGCTCGCGCACGTTGTGGTGCGACACGACGCAATTGATGAGCAGCACGTTGCCGCGGCGTGGCAACGCGGCCGACAGCTTGCACAAGTTTTCTACGACCTTGGGCCAGATGCCCGGCGCGTTGCAGACCTCGGCTTGCTTGTCCGGGTCCAGGGTGTCGAGCGACACGGACACCTCGTCGAGCCCAGCCTCGGCCGCGCGCTGGATTTGCTCGTCGGTCAGCGCGTACGCGTTGGTCAGCACGCGCACCATCATGCCGCGGCGCTTGAGCGCGGCCACGATCTCCGGCAGATCCTCGCGCACGAACGGCTCCGCGCCGCCGATACTCACGCTGATCGTGCCGAGGCGGCGCAGCACGTCCGCGATCTCGCCCACCCGCTCGACCGACACCTCCGCGGTCTGGTCGGCCTCGCGCCAGATGTTGCACATGCGGCACCGCAAGTTGCACCGATGGGTCACCGCGAAGTGGGCGTAGATCGGCACGCGATTGCCGACCAGGCAGCGGGCGATGTTGAAGAAGGCGCGGAAAGACACAGTTGCGAATGGCGGCCAGGGTGAATGAGGAGGCGGAGGCGTGTGGCGTAGCGCGTATTACGCAGTAAAACGTAAAGACGTAAAACGCAAGCAGAGATCCCCCGCCGTCTCCGCTTACGCTTTACGCTTTACGCTTTACGCTTTACGCTTTACGTTTTACGCTTTACGCTTTACGTTTTACGTTTTACGTTTGACCTTGGTGACAAAGAACAGATGCCACACCAGCTTGAACGCCTTGAGGTAGCGCCACAAGTCCCGTGGACTGCGGATGGACC
This sequence comes from Planctomycetota bacterium, assembly GCA_024278415.1. Next base: position 1,877 of record JAJRTI010000259.1, read on the forward strand.
TCAAGTGGCGCCAAAGCGTGGTGGGCCGGAAGTAAAACCGGCGGTGGAACTTTCGGTGCAGGGATAGGAGCTGCTGCTCAGTCATGCCGTTGGGGATGAACGACGGCTGCCAGTACGACTTGTCCTTCAGATCGTCGGACGCCAACCGGCCGTACTGCTCGTACTTGCCGTACTGTTCGGTGCCGACCATGGGGGTGTTGATCTGCACGGTCACGTCCTTCAGCGGCAGCGAGCAGGCAAAGTCGATGGTTTCGTTGATCGTCTCGGGCGTGTCGACCAAGTGGCCCACCATGAAAAACGCCTTGGGTTGCATGCCCACCTCCGCGGCCCACGTTGCGGCGTTGCGCACCTGCTCCTTGGTCACGTTCTTCTTGATGAACTTCAGCACCTCGTCGTTGCCGCTCTCCACGCCGAGGCGAATGCGCCAGCACCCGGCGCGGTGCATGAGCGCCAGCAGCGGCTTGGTGACCTTGTCCGCGCGCGCGGTGCAAGTCCAACTGAACTTCAGCCCGCGGTCGAGGATGATCTCGCAGAAGCGTTCGACGCGCTCTGGGTGGACCGTGAACGTGCTATCGACAAATGCAATATCCTTGGCGCCGTAGTCCTTGAGCACCATCTCGACCTCGTCCATCGCGCGCTCCGGGCTCATGGCCCGGTAGCGCTTGCCCATCGCGGACTTGTCACAAAAGATGCACTGGTAGGGGCAGCCGCGCGCCGTGATCATGGCGAACTTGGGCAAGCCGTGCTCGTCGTTGGGCTGGGGCACGTACAGCTCGTTCTTGAGCAGATGCCGCGCGGGGAACGGCAGCGCGTCGAGGTCGTCGATGGGGGGCCGCGGCTCGTTTTTCACCAAGCGGCCGTTCTCCCGGTATGCAATGCCCTGGATTTGCGGCCAGCGGCTGCGGTCGTGGATCGCATCGAGCAGCTCCGGGAACGTGATCTCGCCCTCGTGCCGCACGCCCACGTCGAAGCACTCGCGCTCCATGCAGTGATCCGGAAACGAACTCATGTGCGGGCCGCCGATGACGACCGGCATGTCCGGCCACTTCTCCTTCACGCGCGCGCCCAGCGCCTCCGCGTTGTGGAAGAAGTTCGTGGTCGACGTGATGCCCACCACGTGCGCGCCGAACTCCTCGATGCGCCCGAGCGTCTGCTGAAAGTCGATGCGCTCGACCGGCGCGTCGAGGATGCTGACGCGATGGCCCTTCTGCTCCAGGACCGCCGCGAGGTACGCGATGCCCAGCGGCGGGGAGTTGAAGAAGAGATTCGCGATTACCGGCCCAATGCCCCCCGTGCGTTCGTCGGACAAAATGGGCGGGTTGATGAGGATGACGTTCATCGATGGCTGCGATCTTGAGAGGTTGTGCGGTTCCGGGGGCATCCGCAGTACAGCGGATTGCACCTCCACTACCCCCGCACCCCCTACTCAAACACCTCCCGCACCGGCAGAGACCAGCCAGGGACCACGTCGCGGCCCTCAAGCGTATCCTCTTCGCTCAGCACCTCCACGTCAGTCCTGGACCGATACACACAGACGACCCGTTCCTGCGGATTTACAACGATAACCATGCGCGTGCCTGCATCGAGCCAGGCCAGGACCTTTGCCTCTACGTCCGCGTAGAGGTCACTGGGGGAAACGACCTCCACCGCCAAGTCCGGCGCCCCCGGCCAAAAGCCCTTCGTGTCGACGGCCTCGCCGAGACGTTCCTGCCGGACGAATGCAACGTCTGGCGCCCGGACGGTGTCGGGGTCTTCCTCAAGCTTGAACCCTGTCTCAGCGGCATAGATGCGCCCGAGACCATTCGCCATGATGTATTGACCAAGGGGAATGGCCAGATTCATGACAACGGAACCATGCACGTGCCCGGCTGCCGCCATAGTCCTCAGTTCTCCCTTCACAAGCTCATAGCGCAAGCCTTTGCCGCGTGGCATTCGCAGCAGATCCTCTGCGCGGGTGGGTTGAGCAGTCGTGAGTGTAGCGGCAGTCATCTTTCGGCCTCCAGCACGAGCCAAAGCCAACTAGTCCCTCGCCCCCACGCGCACAAGCGCGGACTCGACGAAACCAGATTATCACAACCCGCGCGCCGCCGCAAGGAGACAGCCGACACTCCGCCAGCTCGCCGCGCGTTCGGAGTTCCGTCCGCCGTACGGCGGACGGTCCGCCTCTGCCGGACCAGACCGCCTAAAGGCGGGACTCCGAACCACCAAGCTCCCGCACCATCTCCGCGTCCTCCTTGGCCATGGCCGGGTTGTCGCCGGTGTGCATGCCCACGCACACTGCGTCGGTGGCCTTGATGTTGGCGAACGCAAACTCGAACGACTCCCGCGGGTTGCGCCGGCCCGCGCCCATGATCTTGTACCCAATGCAGGGCTTGTCAATCTGCTGAATCGCCTCGACTGCCTTCGCCGGGTCGGCCGGGTCGAACTTTAGGCCCTTGCCCTGGTGCACGGTGCCGCAGTCGTAGAAGCAGACCATGAAGAAGTCGATCGGGAGCCCCATCTCGTAGAGCTTCAGGTGCACCTCCGGCGCGTGCGCGGCCACGCCGGCCGGGATGCCGTGGCTGTGGATGTGGTCGAGCAGTTGCTCAATGCGGGCGAAGTCGCCGGCCTTGTAGTAGCGCTCCGTGATGCCGCCATGCAGGAAATGGGCGACCGCGCCGTTGGCGACCGACTTGTCGATGTTGCCCTCCTCGGTCGGGTGCAAGCCGCCGGTCTGCGCGATCCACTGGAGCTGGCCGCCGTCGTTGCGGAACTCGCGCAGCAGGCGCCAGACGTGCGCGTCGACGCGGAGGATGCACGTGTTGATGCCCGCGTCTTGGCACTCGAAGAGCGTCCGCTTGATACGGTCGACCGTGTGGTAGTCCAGCATCTCCAGGTCGCGCTCAGGGGTCTGGTGCGAGAAGCCGCTGAAGGGGTTGCCGCCGATGATAAGGCGGGTCACGTCGAGGTCGCCGAGCTTGATGGTGGGCAGGAGCATGCGTAAGCCTTCGTCAAAAGTGGCGGGGCAGGTGGGTTGGAGGGGGGCAGGAGTCCACTCTCCACACTTGACAACATCTTCCTCATCTTGTCCAGCTTCCGCGCCAAGGCCTAGTCATCGAGCGCGGTTCGCTCCGGTCGTCTCACCCCCTGGAACTCGCCGTTGCGACCACTATATCCAGACCCCTTCGCCATGTCCACCTTACGTTGGTCACTCCAGATTCGCGCTCGGCAGTGGCAGATGGCGCCGCTGAATTCGACTCGGGTGGATCTTGCCATGCCACACACAGTACGGCAGGCACTACCCCAATCCGTCAAGTGTCGAGAGTTGCCCCCCCTCCCTTGCCCGGTCTCCGCGCCTTGGCAGGTCAACACCGCTAGCTTGCCTGGATAAGGCCGTCAACGGCCTATGTCGTATGGCGTCCCCGCAACTCCGCTGGGCCGTGAGATTGCGGCGCGGCTCGGGTACCAGAGTGGCCGCAGCGTACGCGCAGCTTGCCGGCGGGTGTGGTCGCCCGCAACCCAATTGGGCTTTCTGATTCCGTTGCCGTCCAATCCCGTTGCCAGTCTTCTTCGGTTTCCCGCTGGGGCAACGGAATACGGCTTTCCTGTCATGACCTGTTGTCTGGCCCACGCTTGTAGTGGCGACCGTAATGGCACCCTCTGATCCAATGACGAATTGGCGCACGAAGACGCGGCAGCTCTGCATCTATCGCCCGCGCTTGGGCTCGTTCAACACATCCTTGACCGGCCGCCAGAGGCAAACCGAGCCGTCAAATGAAGCTGAAGCCAACAGACTCCCGTCCGCGGCTAAGGCGACACCGCGAACTCCACTCATGTGCCCCGTGAGGACGTGGAGCATCTCGCCCGTCTCGCTATCCCAAACGCGAACCGTGCGGTCATTCGACCCCGTGGCGACACGACGACCGCCCGCACTGAAGTTCACAGGGAGCACGGCCCCACTATGTCCCTTTAGGATCCGCAACACCCGGCCCGTCGCGACGTCCCAAAGCCGAGCGGTGGAATCGTCAGACCCGGATACAAGACGCCGGCCGTCCGGACTCACCGCGACTGAGTGCACCTTCCCCGTATGCCCTTCGAAAGTGGCAAGCGCCGCTCCTGTTTCCATATCCCAAAGCCTTACGGTCTTGTCCGAAGAGGCCGACGCCAGACGCCGGCCGTCCGGGCTGAAGGCAACAGAACTGACCACATCCGTGTGCCCATGAAGAGCTTTCAACTGCTTGCCTGTCTGCACGTCCCAAATCCGAATGGTCCGGTCCCATGACCCTGAAGCCACACGCCGACCATCCGGGCTGAACGCCACTGCATCTACTAAGCGTGTGTGTCCCTTGAACACGCGCAACTCTCTTCCCGTGTGCCAGTCCCAAATCCGAACACCGTCAAAGGCGGACGCAAGCCAGCGGCCGTCGCGGCTAAAGGCCACGGACCATGCATGGATTACCCCCGGGTTCGTCGGGCCTAGCAACGCTGCTCCGGTCTTGGCGTCCCAAACCCCAAGCCTGCCATGGCCTCCACCGCACGCGACGAACCGTCCGTCGAGGCTCAACGCTACAGAGTATAATTGCGCCGCATACCCATCAAGTCTCCTCAGCACGGCCCCCCCTTGTGAGTCCAGAATCCGAAGAGCCCCGTCCTGCGCTCCTAGCGCGAGGCGTGCACCATCCGGGCTGAAATCCAGAAAAGCCGTTGCCTGCCAGGCCTGCGGCTCGAACGCGGCCAAGCGGTTCCCCGTGTCCGGATCCCAGAGGCGGGCTCTTCCTCCGTACAGGCCTGCGGCGAGGCGCTTGCCATCCGGGCTGAAAGCGATATTCCTGAGGCCGTTATCGCCTTTGATAACCCTCAGCGCCTTGCCAGTCTTCACATCCCAAAGCCGAATGTCGCCATGGTTCCCACCAGACGCCAGGCAGCGACCATCCGGGCGAAACGCGAGGGACACGACACTCTCCGCATGCCCTTTGAGCGCGTGGAGCTGCCGGCCGGTCTGGGCATCCCACAGGCGGATCATCAAATCATCCCCTCCGGACGCAACATACCGCCCGTCAGGGCTCACGGCAACAGACCGAACCGGGCCAGTGTGGCGGCGGCTCAGAACCCGCGGCGCCACACCGCTTTCGACATCCCAAACCCGAACCCCGTCCCACCCCCCCGAAGCAAGGCGCCGGCCGTCTGGGAAGAACGCCACCGAACTCATCCCACCCGTTTCCTCAAAGCATAGCACCTCGCGGCGCGATGTTACGTCCCACACACGAATCGTCCCATCTTGCGAGCACGTCGCAAGCTTCTTTCCGTCAGGGCTGAAATCAATCGAGATGATTGCCGCCTCGCGGGCATCCAAGCGCGCGGCAATGCCCCCCCGCTTCACATCGTACAGGTCCACACCAAACGAGTGGGCCACGGCCAGATACTTGCCGTCTGGAGAATACTTCAAGTCCGAGATCACGCCCGCAGGCCGTTGTTCCGTCTTGCCGTCTGCCCCGGGCACGGGTACCGTCGGCCCCAGCCGCTTCCATAGCGTCCAGCCGCTGGATAGCTTCTTCGCAATGCCGTCGATCTCCACCCGCGCCCACGCGTACGCCGGCGACTGGGAATGCTTGGACTGGAGCGTCTTGAGCGCGCGCACGGCGGCAGACGTGCGCTTGTTCTTGACCGCGTCGCGCAGTTGCGCGATGAGCCGCAAGGCCGCGCCTTCCCGAACGGCCGACACCGCGTTCGAAAGGCTTGCCACCGCCGAAGCGGCCGCGCGGTAACACGCACTGCGGCCGTGCTTGGCCTTCAGCGCGTCCAGCCTCGCCAGGGCCG
>JAJRTI010000260.1 GCA_024278415.1 Planctomycetota bacterium
CGGGTGCGTGCCGAACGACCAGGCCTCGTCACCGCCCAGGTGGAAGTGCTTCACATCAGGCATGAGCGCGAGCACGTCGTCCACCATGTTCTGCACCAACTCGCGTGCGCCATCCGCGAGCGGGTTGAGCATGTCCACCTTGTCCGGCACTTCTCGCAGGTGCTCGTAACCTGGGACGCTGAGCGGCGTCTCCATGTGCCCGAGGCACTGCACGAGCGGGATCATCGCAATGCCCAGCTCCTCGCACTTGGCGAGGAACGCGGCCACCTCGTCGGGCGAGTACGCGGTCTCACAGCGGAAACGCTCGTCCACGGTCCACGGGAACGTGTCTTCCCACTCGACGAGCACCGCGTTGTAGCGCGCGGCCGCGAAGACGTCGAGCAAGCTCAGGAGCCGCTCGGGCGTGGGAGGGCAACCCTTGAGGTCGAGGTGCAGGCCGCGGACGGGGGTGGCGGGCGTGTCGGACTGGAAGAGGGAATCGAGGGGCATGGGCTGCTCCTTGGAGAGATCATTGAGAATTGAGGATTGAAGATTGGAGAGTGCAAAGGTCGGAGCCCTGCGTGGCGCGCCTGCCGCCTGTAGTGCTCACGTCAGTGAGCCTCTAGGCCTGCGGCCGGCGGAGCAGATGCGCACTGACGTGCGCACTACAGGCGCGCGGAAGCCGTCGCCTACACCTCAGCGACCTTCACAGGCCTGCCGCTCACATAGCTATCGTAGATCGCGTCGCAGACCGCGATCGAGCGAGCGCCTTCGTACACGTCGATGAGCGGGGTGGTGTCGTTCTCGATACAGTCGAGCAGGTGCGAAATGGCCACGGCCTTCGCGCCGCTGCCGTCGTCGGCCGGGCCGTACTTCGCGGTCACCACCTCGGGCTCCGACTTTTCGCCGCGGTAGAGCAGGCCGTCGGGCTTGCCATTGATGAACACGCCCTTCGTGCCGTAGAGGATCAGGTTGTGCAGCGCCGGCTTCTGGAGCGCCATGTTGGTCATGGACTTGGCGATCGCGCCGTTCTTGAAACGCAGGATCGCGAGCATGCAGTCCGGGCTCTTGGCCTCTTCGGGCGTGAGCACGCCGTACGTGCCGTAGCACATGGCCTCGTCGAACTCGCCCACGATCCAGCGCAGCAAGTCGATGAGGTGCACGCCGCCTCCGGTGGCGCAGCTATGCCGGTGCGGCCCGCGCCAGCCGTTCTTGATGAGGCCGAGCGTGTTGTGGAGGTAATCGCCCTCCGCGGCGTAGATGTCCCCCAGCACGCCGTCGTCGACGATCTGCTTCACGTACTGGAACCGCTCGTAGAACCGCAGCACGTTGTTGACGATCAGCTTGCAGCCGGAGCGTTCGGCTGCGTCGATCATGTGCCGGCACTCGGCCAGGTTCATGGCCATGGGCTTCTCGCACAGCACGTGCTTGCCCGCGTTGAGCGCGGCCACAGCCATCTGGCAGTGGAGATGGTCGGGGCTTGCGACGCTGACCAGGCCGATGTCGTCGCGCTCGATGAACGTGCGCCAGTCGGTCGTGAGGTCGTCGGTCCCGGCCTCCTCCGCGCGCTCCTTCAGCTTCTCCTCATCCGTGTCGCAGAGCGCGACATGGCTGACTCGCGGGTCGGCCGCGAACCCAGGCGCATGTCGACGGCCTACGCCTGCTCCAATGACGCCAACGCCGATGGGATCCATGAATCTGCTCCTGTTGGAAAATGGACGCGGCCAGAATAGGCTCGGCCGCGCGGCAAGTCAAGCCGCCGCGTAGCGCTGCCGGGCGGCATCTTGTATACTGGCGCACCCCGCGCAACGAAAGCGCAGGGCGACACGACGGCGCCCAAGCAACAGGAGCGACTGCATGGCAGGGCTGCGGTATCGAGAGGACATGGACGACGTTCGCGAGCGGCTGACCACATGGTGGAACGGCGGGGACATTGGCCGGCCGGTGCTGCACATCACCGCGCCGCGCGCGGAGCCCATCGAGCGCATCGAGCCCCTGCCGGAGCCCGAGGAGTGGATGGGCCGGTACTCGACCAAGAGCTTCGAGTATCGCGTGAACCTCTTCCAGCGCCAGTGCGTGAACACGCACTACCTTGCCGAGGCCGTGCCATTCGTGGCCCCGGACCTCGCGCCCAACTGCCTCGCGCTCTACCTCGGTTGCCAGGGCGTCGAGATGCCCAACACGACCTGGTGCGAGCCGTGCATCGACGACCCAGACGCGGCGCGGTTCGATTACGACCGCGGCAACTTCTACTGGGACTTCACCCTGCGGCTCGGCCGCGAACAAGTCGAGTGGGGCCAGGGCCGGTTTCTCGTGCAGTTCCCCGATCTCATTGAAGGCCTGGATACGCTCGCGGCGATGCGGGGCACGGACCGCCTGCTGGTCGATCTGATCGAGCGGCCCGAGTGGGTGCAGGCCTGCCTCCGCCAGATCACGGATCGCTACTTCCACTACTACGACATACTCTACGATCTGTTCCGCGACGACGTGGGCGGGTCGCACTTCTGGGCCTGGGCGCCCGGGCGCATGGTCAAACTCCAGTGCGACTTCTCGGCCATGATCTCCCCGGAGATGTTTGGCGAGTTCATGGCGCCGGTGCTGGCGGAGATGACCGAGCGCGTGTCGTACTCGATGTATCACTGGGACGGCCCCGGCGCGATCCCGCACCACGACCACCTGCTGTCCGTCCCGAACCTCACCATGCTCCAGTGGACGCCGGGTTCGGGCATCGAGCCCTTGACCGATCGGCGCTGGTGGCCGCTGTATCACAAGACGGTCGAGGCCGGCAAGAAGGTTATCCTCGTGGGCGGCGTAACGCTCGACACCCTCGCCGCGCTCAAGAAAGAGTTCGGCGAGAAGCTGAAACAATTCATCCTCGGCATGCGCGCAGAGACGCCGGCGCAGGCCGAAGAGTTCATCCATGCAGCGTCGTTCTGATGCCGATGGCCGAGCGCACCGTGCGCCCGGCCTCGCGCGCCTGTAGTGCTCACGTCAGTGAGCTTCTGCGGCTTAGGCTGCAGAGCAGAGGGCTCACTGACGTGAGCACTACAGGCGGGGCGCACGAGGAAACACTTGCGGAGAACACCCATGAAACTCGCCCTTGTCCTAACATGCATCGGAGGTCTGTTGATGGCAAGCGAAGCCGAAGCCGCCAGAGCCAAGAGAACGCGGAAGCCTGCCACGCCTTCATTCGGCAAGGCGCTGCCGGGTGCGAAGGTCGTCACGTTCAAGAAGACGCCGCAGGTCGATCTGCGCTTGCACATTTTCGAGCCCAAAGGCCACAAGCCGAGCGACAAGACGCCGGCCATCGTGTTCTTCTTCGGCGGGGGTTGGATGAACGGCGGCCCGGGCCAGTTCATGCACCACTCGATCTACCTCGCGTCCCGCGGCATGGTCGCCATCTGCGCGGAGTATCGCGTGCACAAGAAACACGGCACCACGCCGTTCGAATGCGTGGCCGACGGCAAGTCGGCGATCCGCTACGTGCGCCAGCACGCGGCCGAACTGGGCATCGACCCGCAGAGAATCCTCGCCGGCGGCGGGTCCGCGGGCGGGCACGTCGCGCTCGCGACAGCGACCATGTCATCGAAGTACGACGAGCAGACCGAGGACCTCAGCATCAGCTCCCGGCCGGCTGCGCTGTGCCTGTTCAACCCGGTGTGCGACACGACCGCGACTGGCTGGCGCGGCGGCCCCGCGCAACTCAAAGAACGCGCCCGCGAGCTATCGCCGGTGCACCATCTGCCCAAGGACATGTGCCCGGCCATCATCTTCCACGGCACGAAGGACACGACCGTGCCATTGGAAAACGTGCAGCGCCTCCAGAAGCAGATGCAAGCCTTGGGCGTGCGATGCGATCTGTTCACGTTCGAGGGAGAAGGCCACGGCTTCTTCAATTACGGCAGGAAGAAGGGCGTGCCGTACAAGAAGACGGTCTACGAGATGGATCGCTTCCTCGCGTCGCTCGGCTACCTCCAAGGCGAACCAACCATCGAGAAGGTAGAGAGCCGCTTGCAAAACCCCAGTTGTCATAACCTGTGCTGTGGAGCCGAAAGCCGGCGATGTCGCGCTTGTAGTAGGCCCGTGAGGGCCTTCCGCTCGGGTGGCGAATCGCCATCGGCGCAGAGGGCGCCCTGACGGTCGC
>JAJRTI010000261.1 GCA_024278415.1 Planctomycetota bacterium
GCCGCGGCAACGCCGGCGGCCTGGCCGGTGATGAAGCAGCCGGGCATGACGCGCACGGAACCCTGGAGGAACCGGTCGGAGCTGATGCACCGCCCGGCCACGAGCACGTTGTCCAGGTCCTTCGGCACGAGCGAGCGGTACGGGATGCCGTAGCTTTCGCCCTGCTTGTAGCGGAAGGTGTGGAACTCGTCCCACATCTTGGCGAAGTTGTCCGCACCCGGTTTCGACGCGTGCACATCGACCGGGTAGTTGTATCGCCCGATCTCGTCGTCGAAGACCGCGCGGTTCTTGAAGTCGTCGAGGCAGAGCACGTAGTCGCCCATGATGCGCCGGGTCTCGCGGATGCCCAGCAGCGACCCGGTGGCCACGAGTTCCATCTCCTCGAAGCCCTTGAGATACTCCCGGTAGAAACGGTCGTAGTCGCCGAGCAACTTCCGGCCAAACACCAACGCGTCGGTGATGGACCGCTCGTCCGTGTTGTCCACGCCGAAGGTGTGGCCGATGTTGCCGCCTCCCACGGTGCGGCCCACGCGCCACATGCCGGGCAGGTGATGGTCGGGCTGGGTGAGCACGCCGTCGGCGATGGCCTTGGGCACTTCCTCTTGCTGCCGCAGCCCGGACGCGCGCACGGCCGGCCAATCCACGTTGGCCCAGAGGCTACACAGCGTGCCGGGCATCATGTTGCCCTCGTCGTCGCCCTTTTCGAACGGAGCGCCGGCCCATGCCGCGAGGTCGCCGTCGCCAGTGCAATCCACGAACGCCTTGGCCTTGATCGCGAACGTGCCGCTCTTGGCCGCGCACACCGCGTGGGCGATGCGCCGGCCATCGGTCTCGACCGCGATGACTTGCGTGTGGAACGAAAACTGCACGCCGGCCCCGATGATGAGGTCGTCGTAGATGCGCTTGAGCACTTCCGCGCGGATGCCGATGCTGCCGTTGCCGCTGGGCCTGGGCGTGTCGTCGGGGCCCGCGCCGCCGCGCTCGAAGGAGAGGTCGTAGATCTCCTTGCCGATGCCGCCGGCCAGGAAGTGGACTCCGTCGCCGAAGGTCATGAAGGCCGGCACGAGCCCGGCCGTGCCCATGCCGCCGAAGCAGGAGTGGGCTTCCGCAAGGAAGACGCTTCGGCCCTGCCGCGCGGCGGCCAGCGCCGCGGCAATGCCCGCCGGGCCGCCGCCGGCGACCAGGACGTCGACTTCGTGGCGAACGGAAATGGAGCGCTGGAAGGTGATGGTGTTGGACATGGCGGATCAGAGATGAGGGATTAGAGACGAGGGATGATGATGATACGTTACCAAGTAAGCGCTCCTTCGCAAATGTGGCACGGTCGGCTTTACCCAATGCCATTAACTTAGGGCGTCGCGCGTCACGCGTAGCCATCTTGGTCCTTCCGCTGGGACGGCAGATCCAGCCAGCTTTAGCTGGCTCTCTGCCTTGCCACCACGTTCACGTGGTGGACAGCAAGCCTTCCCTTCGATGGCAGGAGCGCGCTTCAGCGCGGCTTCTCGATTCAACGACGCCAGGCAGAGAAGCCCTGCTGAAGCAGGCTAATCCTGCTTTGGAGGATGGCCATCGCGGCCACCAGATGAATCTGGTGGCAACCAGACAGGCCAGCTAAAGCTGGCCACGGAGTGCGCCCTTGCTAATGCTCCGTAGCTCCAGCGGATGGAGTGGTCCTTAAGCCAATGGCATTGGGCTTTACCGACCGTGCTCTTCTCGAGACGCTACGTGTGCAGACACGGTTGGCGGACCAACCGTGCCACAGGCCAGAGACGCTCTTGCGAGCGTCGGCTTGCATGGGACCGCTACGCGCGGTATGAATCTGGCGTCAACAGAACCCTCTGCCGGAACCCACCATGAACGAAACTCTCCGCAACGCGCATGCAACCTTCGACAACGGCGTCCTTACCATCACGACCGGCGAACTCGCTCGGACCTGGCGATGGACCGGCAAGGGCTTCGTCACCACGAGCCTCCGCGACGAGACGACCGGCCGCGAGTGGGCCCGGGCCGAGCCCGCGCTCCCGTGCGATTGGCTGCTGCCGGGCTTCGCCAATGAGAACCCCGACGCGGAACTGACGCACGTGTCGGCCGCGGTGAGCGACGACGAAGGCTTCACGTCTGAGCACATCGAAGTCGTGGCGTCGATGGACTACCCCGACGCGAACGCGAAGGTGCTGTTCGTCGTGTGGGTCTACCCGGACTCGCCGGGCATCCGCACGCAACTCCGCATCATGCGCACGGGCGAATATGGCGGGAAGCCCACGCGCGCGACGCTGCGCGTGGACCACGCGCCGGTCGCGTTCGGCGACGCACAACGCCGCGCGATCGGCTACTACAACGAGACCCAGCGGCGCAACGACACGCACGAGGACATCCTCAAGGAGCACGTGACCGCCGCGCCCTGCATGGGGCCGGAGTGGAGCGACTGGTCGAGCATCCTGTGCGTGGAGGACGCGGCCGGCGGCATGGCGCTCGTGAAGGAGTCGCACAAGTGCCCGAACCAGTGGGGCCACGACGGCGGGTTCTTCAAGTGCGATCCGGCCGTCGGCCTCGAGTCGGCCGGCTGGGGCGTGCTGCCGCAAGAAATCAGGGACGACCGCTACCGCGAGGCGTGGGCGAGTTGGTGCGTGGTGTTCGCCGCGGGCGAGGACGCGCGGGAGATCGCGTTCAAGCGCTTCGACCGCATCCGCTACCCGCTCGACCCCAAGCGCGACATCTATATCATGGCCAACACCTGGGGCAGCGGCACGGACCAGCCCGGCGACACCGGGCGGGACTACGCGAACGAGGACGTGGCGCTGCGCGAGATCGACAGCGCGGCGGACCTGGGCATCGACGTGCAGCAGATCGACGACGGCTGGCAGTCGCCCAAGGGCGGCAAGAACTGGCAGTGCGACACCTGGCGGCCCCACCCGGAGCGTTACCCCGAGGGCTGGAAGCGCGTGCGCGAGCATGCCGCGCAAAAGGGCGTGACCATGGGCCTGTGGGCCGCCGCGCAGCCGATCTCGCTCGAAGACCTCGAGTTCAACTTCGACACCGGCGACTTCCGGCACTACAAGCTCGACTTCGCCGACCTGCCCAGCCGCGACCCGATCGAAGCGCTCATGGAGAAAGTGCGCGCGTTCATCCAATACACCGGCCACCAGGTGCGCGTGAACTGGGACGTGACCGAGAACCCGCCGCGCTACGGGTACTTCTTCGCGCGCGAATACGGACTGCTCTATCTTGAGAACCGCAAGCCGCGTTTCCCCGCATGGGTCTCCTACCGGCCGCACACGGTGCTGCGCGACCTGTGGCAAGTCGCGAAATACATCAACCTGAACAAAGTCCAATGCTCGGTGCAGAACGTTGAAGCCGTGGATCCCAACTGGAGCGACGCGCGCCTGCACAACCACCCGTACAGCGTCGCGATTGCGCTCATGGGCACACCGCTGTTCTTCCAGCTCACGTCGCGTTACTCACCTGCTGCGCGCGATCAAATTCGGGCGCTGCTGTCGGTGTACAAGCAGCATCGGGAGGAGATGTACCAGGGCTACGTCTTCCCCATCGGCGACAAGCCCAGCAACCGAAGCTGGACGGGCTTCCAGAACCACAACTTCGACACAGGCGCCGGCTATCTCACAATCTTCCGGGAGCTGCACAACCCAGAGCCGGAGCAGACGCTGCGACTCCGCTTCGTCGCCGGCAAGACGCTCCTGCTCGCGCACCTGTGCCGCGGCGAGGAGCGGACAGTGGAAGTCGGTGAGGACGGCAAAGTCGCGTTCGGCATTGGGCAGCCTGCGGGGTTCCTATTTTGCCGCTACCAGGAGGCGGAGTGAACTTCGGCGGCTCTGGTGCGGGACATGCGTGCGCGGGGAAACTCGATATCAACACCAAAGGTGTTGCGTCCCACAGCCCAGGGTTCGCGAGGCTTGGCGAGCAACCCTGGGAGGAGAGGCCACCTGCTCAGCCAACCCCGAACGGGGTTGCGTCCATCGGGGTTGCCCGAAGCAAGCCGACGCAACGCCGTTGGCGTTGGGCTTGTGTGGCTCACGGCTCCCAGGGTTGCGAGCGCAGCTCGCAACCCTGGGCTTTAAGACGGAATCCCGTTGGGATTCTTCAGCACCAGATTCTGTGCCTGCCGTTCCCCTTGTCACATTCTCCGAACCGACCCCAGGAGCCCGCTCATCATGAACTCGCCACACCCAGTCGCCACGATCCTCATTTGCGCCGGACTGGTCCTCGGCGTTTTTGCCGCGGCTGAAGCCAGAGGCGCCTCGCCGTTGGCGCCGATCAAAGACGACCCAGCACTGCCCAGGGTACTCCTCATCGGCGATTCGATCTCGATCGGCTACACTCTGCCCACTCGTGCACTGCTGGCCGGCAAGGCAAACGTTCACCGGCCGCCCGTGAACTGCGGCAACACAACGTATGGCCTGCGGGATCTCGGGAAATGGTTGGGGACCGGGCGCTGGGACGTGATCCACTTCAACTTCGGGATTCACGACATCAAGTGCCCCAAACGCGACGGCGTCAACGAAACGCGGCTCGACCAGTACGAGAGGAACCTGCGGAAGATCGTCGCCAGACTGAAGAAGACCGGCGCTGCGTTGATCTGGTGCAGCACGACGCAATCTCCCGAAGCCGTATGCGGCGCTCCGGCCGAGGACTTCGCCGCCTACAATGCCGCGGCCAAGAAGATCATGGAGGAGAACGGGATCCAGATCAACGATCTCTACGCGTTCTCTCTGCCACGCCTGAAAGAGATCCAGATACCGGTCAACAGCCATTTCCACGCGAAGGGATCGAGGGTGTTGGCAGGCCAAGTCGCCGCAGCAATCCAAGAGGCGCTGGGCCGACGCAAGTCGGA
>JAJRTI010000262.1 GCA_024278415.1 Planctomycetota bacterium
GCGCCATAGCCGACGCGATAGCCGCGCATGGCTGGCCGCGCCGGCGCCGGCTTGCCAAGCGTGGTCAGGATGGCCGCGCCGGTGGGCGTGGTCAGCTCATGGGGCAAGTCGGTCCCGACCGAAGGGAAATCGGCCAACAATTCAACCGTGGCCGGCACGGGCACGGCCAGGCGGCCGTGGTTGCACGTCACGAAGCCTGCGCCAGTGCGGATGGGCGACACGAGCACTTCGTCCACGGCGAGCAGCTCCAAGCCGACGGCCGCGCCGACGATGTCGACGATCGAATCGACCGCGCCGACCTCATGGAAATGGACTTGCTCGGGCGTGGTCGCGTGCACCCGCGCCTCGGCCTCCGCAAGCCGCTGAAACACCGCAGCCGCATCGCGCTTGACGCGCGCGGACAGACCGCTGCTGTCGATGATGTCGAGCACGTCGCCCAAGCGCCGGCCGTGGCGCTCGTGCCCTCCGTGGCCAGGCCCGGCATGCCGTGCAACGGTCACGTCTACTTTCGTGGCCGCGAGGCCGCACCTCGTGGCCTTGGCCATGGAGAGCGAGAACTCGCCCCGGATCGCCAGCGCGGCCAGGCGCTCCTTGAGCGATGCGAAGTCCACCCCTGCCGCGACCAACGCTCCGAGAATCATGTCCCCGCTGGCGCCGCTGGAGCAATCGAAATAGGCGAGTGGCATACGAGCGTTGATTTCAGGTGGGGGATTGCGTGAAAGCCAGACCGAGGGGAACGCCCGCGTCTCAGTGGTGCTTCTTTCCGCTGAAGTGCTTCACGCCCATGGCGAGGAACTGGTTCGCACTGTCCGAGATCTCGTCGAGCCGCGTCATGATCACGCTCATTTTCTTCGCCATCATGATCAGCAACACGAGCAGCAACAGCACCGCCAAGCTCGTCATGACAATGATGAAGACGAAGAAGGTGTTGTCCGTGGCGATCGGAGGTAGAGCGCCACTCGCGTCGTCAACGGCCACCACCAGCACTTGCACCAGCTTCCAAAGCGACGTCATCGTAGTTCCCCAATCGGCGTGAAAACCATTTTCTGAATGTAGACGATATCTTCGAGCTTATCGCCAATTCGCGTCTTGTCGCCCACCTCGCTATTGAACCACAGCTTCTCCTCGCGCTTTCGCGGCGCTGCGAGTGCGCGGGGGAAGATGGCGGAGACAAGGATGCGGTTCAGTTGCTGCACCTCGCGCTCGGTCAGATCGGCCGGCTTGCGCGCCAACATCTCCTTCGCCTTGTCCGGCAGCTCGAGGCCCGCGAAGTCGGCCCGGCGGTAGAAGTCGCGGCGCTTGAGAATCGCATTCAGCGCGTCGAGGATCTCGTAGCGCGTCTCCCGAAGCGGGTTCATCTGGTTCGACGCGAGTGCGACCAGCTTCTGCACCTTCTCGGGCATGAGGCTCCAGATGCGCTTGGCCGGTGACGGAGCGTTCTGGGCGCCGGCCGCCTTGAGCTTGCCGCAGAGGTCGCGCCAATCGTACACATCGCGGTTGCGCACGTCGCGGGGATCCGTCTGAACAAAGATCACGCCGCTCATGCCGCCCGTCACGGTCAACGCGGCTTCGTCCTCATCGTCGTCTTCGTCGGGCCGCAGCTTGAGGGTGTACTCGAACTCTCGCACCGGGTAGGACTGGCCGGTGTCAATCTTCACGTGCTCCCCTTCATCCTTCCAGCGCCAGATCTTCTCCATCCACTCCTTCGTCACCCTGCAGTCGACCTCTTGCACCTGCGACAGCGGAAACTCGCGGTGCCGCCCCCTGCCGCGATCGAAAACCTTGAACACCTTCCGGCCCTTGAGCCGGCAAGGGCCCTCGATAATGACCCCGTTCGACATGTGGAACGAACCGCGATAGCGATATCGCTTGCGGCCGCGGCTGCCGAACGGGTTGATCGGCCGGCCAGCGGCTGTGGCGTCAGCGGCCGCGAGCGCAGCGATGCTCACCACCGCGGCCCAGATTCGACAGCGCTTGCCCATTCGTAAACCTCTTGAGATGCACAACGTCCACGCCTGTCGATTGTAGCCCACATGTGAGTAGCTGTCAATTCTGGGCCGCGCCAGCTCAGGCGAAGGGCATACCCCCTGCTCTTTACCCACAACTTGAGAACGAAGACGCACCGTGGCCATTGCCGAACCCCGCAGGGGTTCCGTCTTCTAGCCCAGGGTTGCTGCAACCCTGGGTACAAGGCCCACGCACAAGATTCAACCCCAACGGGGTTGCGTCCATGCCATCGGCCGAGAACGGGCACAACCCCGTTGGGATTGACGCGGCCACGGCCATTCCTACCCAGGGTAGCGAGCCAAGCTCGCAACCCTGGGCTAGAAGACGGAATCCCGTTGGGATTCGCGGAAGGGCATTCTTGGCGCTCCCCCGACGTTTGTGGGGAGTTGACTGCGGCAAGACGTCCACCAAAGTTGTGGGTAAAGAGCAGGGGCATACCCCCCACACCTCCTTTCTGCGCCTACCACTTCTCCCAATGCACAAGCCCACTGAGCGGCTTTTTCTTGGACTGGCCGCCGCTCTCGGCCGGCTTGCCAATGGGCAAGAGGATAATGAGCCGCATGGGCATGGGGATGTCGAGCAGCTCCTTCATCTCCTCCTCCTTGCGCGCAAGCGTGCCCTCGACCCACGTCGTGGCATACCCCAAGGCCGTGACCGCGAGCAGCATGTTCGACGCCGCGGCGGACACGTCCTCCAGCCAGTAGCTCGACGCGTCCGGCTAGGCCACGATCGCGATGGCCGCAGAGGCCTGTGCGATGAAACCCTGAGCCTCTCCCAGGCGTTCGAGTGTCTTCTTGTCCGTGATCGCGACGAAGTGATACGGCTGCACGTTCAGCCCGGACGCCGCGCGCCGGCCGGCGTCCATGATCTTCTCTAAGTCCTCCCGCGGCACGTCCACGGCCGCGAGGCTGCGGCAGCTCCAACGCTTCTCGATGGCTTCGAAGAGGTCCATGACGGGCTCCTAATGTCTGTGCTTGAGGTTGGCTCTGGCCGCGTGAAGTGTAGCCCGACAGGAACGCCGGAGCAAGGCCTCGCGAGTTGATGCCGTAACACCCGGCGTGATACACTCGCCGCCTGGTCATTGGTCATTGGTCATTGGTCACTGGTCATTGGTCATTGGATACTGCCACTTCCCTTCCCCCATCACACAGAAACCCATATGCCTATCCCCACCATACTCGACACGGACATTGGCGGCGACATCGACGACACCTGGGCCCTAGCGATGATGCTGAAGTGCCCGGAGCTGGACGTGAAGCTCGTGGTCTCCGACACCGGCGACACGACGTACCGCTCGAAGATTATTGCGAAGATGCTCGAAGTGGCCGGGCGCACGGACGTGCCCGTTGGCGTCGGCAAGCCCTTCGAGTCGCGGCGCGAGTATCGGCAAGGCGCGTGGGTCGAACCCTACGCTCTCGCGTCCTACCCGGGCACAGTCCACGACGACGGCGTGCAGGCGATCATCGACACGATCATGAATTCGCCGGAAGAGGTCGCGCTCGTGTGCATTGGGCCGGTGCCCAACATCGGGGAAGCGCTGCGCCGCGAGCCGCGCATCGCCGAGAATGCGCGTTTCGTGGGCATGCACGGCAGCGTGCGCAAGGGCTATGGCGGCAGCGACACGCCGAGCGCGGAGTGCAACGTCGTGAACCACGTGCACGATTGCCAAGCCACGTTCACCGCGGCGTGGGACATCACCATCACGCCGCTGGACACCTGCGGCGTTGTGCGCCTGGAAGGCGAGCGCTTCGCGGCCGTGCGCGAGTGCCCCGACCCGGTCATTCAGGCGCTTATGGAGAACTATCGCATCTGGGCGGACCGGCCCGAGGTGGGCTTCGACCCGCAGATCGAGAGTTCGGTGCTCTTCGACACGGTCGCGGTGTATCTCGCGTTTGCTGAGGATCTGGTCGTGCTGGAGCGCGTGGGCATCCGCGTGACGGACGACGGCTTCACCGTCGAGGCCCCCGACGCGAAGCCGATCAACTGTGCGCTTGAATGGAAGGACTTGGACGTGTTCAAAGACCTGTTGGTCGAGCGGCTCATCTCGCCATGAACGACACGCCTGAAACGGCCGCGGCAGCGAAGGTCCCGCGCAAGGAGATCGCCGCCTGGGCGCTCTACGACTTCGCGAACTCGTCGTTCCCCACGGTCATCATCACGGGCGTGTACGTGCTGTACTTCAAGGCCGTGGTCGTGCCCGACGGGGCAGCGCGGGGCGACTTTCTCTGGGGGCTGGCCATTTCCATCGCCATGCTCTTCGTCGCGATCTCGTCCCCCATCCTGGGTGCGGCCGCGGACTACTCAGGCGCGAAGAAGAAGTTCCTCGTCGCGTATGCGTCGACCTGCATCGTCTTCACGGCCGCGCTCTACTGCGTGGGGCCGGGGCAGGTTTTCCTCGGGATCCTCTTCTTCGTCATCGCCAACATCGGCTTTGCCGGGGGCAACGTGTTCTACAACGCGTTCCTGCCCGAAATCTCGGACCGCGAGAACATGGGCCGCATCTCCGGGCTCGGCTGGTCCGTCGGTTACATTGGCGGCATGCTCTGCCTCATCATCGTGCTGCCGCTTGCCAAGAACCTCACGAAGGATGCGGCCGGCGCGCACATGGCCCGGTGGGCGTTCCCCGCGACCGCGCTCTTCTTCCTCTTTGCGGCATTGCCCACGTTCCTGTGGCTCAAGGAGCGCGCCCGGCCCAAGCCCCTTCCTCCGGGCCGGGGCTACCTGGCCATGGGCTTCGCCCAGTTTGTCTCAACGCTTCGGGAGGTGCGCCGGTTCAAGGAGTTGGCCACGTTTCTGCTCATCTTCCTTGTGTACAACGACGGCGTCACGACGGTCGTCGCGTTCACGTCGTCCTTCGCGTCGCAAACGCTCCGGTTCAGCACGTCAGAGATCGTGTATCTGCTGATTGGGGTGAACCTCGCGGCCGCGCCCGGTGCGTACCTGTTTGGCCTGCTCGCGGACCGCATCGGGTCGAAGCGCACGATCATGATCACGCTGGTGATGTGGACAGTCGTGGCTTTCGCCGGCGCGGCCGTCCAAGCGAAGTGGCAGTTTTGGGTCGTGTCGATTCTCGCCGGCACGGCCATCGGCGCGGTGCAGTCGGTCAGCCGCACGCTCGTGGGCCTATTCTCGCCCGCGAGCCGCAGCGGGGAGTTCTTTGGTTTCCAAGCCGTTTGTGGTAAGTTTGCCGCCGTGCTTGGTCCGTTGCTGTTCGGAGTTGTATCGTCGGGCACGGGCAGCCAGCGCATCGCCGTCGCCATGGTGGGCGGCATCTTCGCGGTGAGCTTCTTTGCGCTCTGGCGCTTTGTCGACGAGCACGCAGGTATCGCCGCCGCACAGGAACCGACCGAAACAGCGTCCGCTTGAGGTCCCATAGGAGGAGTCGTCATGCACGCGGGAGTCAGTTGCTATTGTTTCAACACACCGCTTCGCGAGCACCAGACCACGTTGCGCGAGGTTATCGATTTTGTGGGCCAAGAGACGGAAGCCGACTGCTTCGAGCCGCTCACGCAGTTTTGGGATCAGGCCCGTGACGAGAACGAGCAGGCTGCGGAGGCCAAGGAGCAACTCGCCGCGGCTGGGCTCCGCGTCTCTTGCTACACGCTCGACAGCAACTTCGGCCATCCCGACAACGACAGGGTGCGAGCGTGCATCGACCAAACCATCGCGCGCCTGGAGACCGCGAAGATCCTCGGCACGGACACGATCCGCGTGGATCCCTGCACGTCCCTGCCTGGTGCAGCTTCGGAGACGGTTGACATGAAGGCGCTCATCGAGCGCATCAGCAGGGGCATCGCCGAGGTGTGCGACGCGGCCATGGACATGGGCATCAAGGTGGGCGCGGAGAACCACGGCCGGCTCGTGGGCGGGTCGGAACAACTCAAGCGCATGATCGAACGGGTCGACCGCGTGAACTTCGGCATCAATATCGACTTCACGAACTTCCGCAACGTCTTCGGCGAGGACCACGTCGCGGTCACGCAGGATCTTGCGCCGCACGTGATCCACGCGCACGCGAAGGATTTCTACATCAGCGACGAAGAGATGCAGGGCGAGGACTGGCGGCAGATCCCCACCGGCCAGTTCGTGAAGCGCGCGGTCGGCGGAGACGGCGACACACAGTGGCCGAAGCTGTTCACGATCCTACGGGATGCCGGATACAAGGGCACGATTTCGCTCGAAATCTCCATCCCCGGCGACGAGCGCAGCAGCGTGGCCCGCGGTGTGGCGAACATCAAGCGGATACTGGGCGAGATTGGGGCGGCCGCGCGATAGTTTCCGGCTCACCGTCTGCCGCAGGCCGCAGCCACCATCTCCGCGCGGCCATTGGGCATATGAGCGGGCGTTCGGTTGTCGCTGCTTCTCAATCTGTGGATGATCTTGCGCCCCGAAATTGACGCCCGCGCGAGGGGTTGGTGACATGACGCGCAGAGGAGAGGGGCATGCGAACGCTTGACGAATTCGGTCTAAAACAGGTACCTGAACTGCGCCAACTTATGGCGCAGCACCGCGTTCGCTTCGCCTACTTGTTTGGATCGCGAGCCGAGGGCGACGCGGACATCGCCTGCTGCTTCGACGGGGGAGATCCAACCGAGCGATTCGAGCGGGCCTCCGCGATCCAACGGGCCATCCAGAAACACCAAGACGTGGACGTCGACGTCGTCTCGCTCAACGACGCCACCCCGGTCCTGCGCTTCGAGGCCATGCGCCCCAACTGCCTAATCGCGCGCGACGACGAGTTCCGCATCGCGGAGGAGATGCGGTGGTTCCGGGAATACGAGGACTACCGCTACTACCAGGAGCGCTACATGCAGATTCTGCGCGAGCAACTCGATGAGCGCCGGCAATGCTCAACCACAGCGTCGTGCAGGAACGGCGGGAAGAGATCCACCGCAGTTTGGCAGTCATGGAGGATCTGCGCGCCATTCCACGTGATGAGTTTGTCCGCGAGCCCAAGCATTACCTCCTTGCGGAGAGGTGTTTGCAGTTGGCCATCGAGTGCATCACGGACATCTGCTACTACATCGCCGCGAAAGAGGGCTGGGGCAAGCCGCGGCATGGAACGGACGCAATCGCGCTGATGGGCGAGAAGCGCGCACTCGATGCCGAGTTCGCCGGCCGCATCGTGAGCATGGGCAACTTCCGCAACATCCTCGTGCACGCGTATCTCAACATCGACCGCGGTATTGTGCATCGCAGGTATCAACGGAACTCAAGCTGAACATGCGGCCACATGAGGATGGCATTCGCGGTACGGCGAACACAAGGCCGGCGCAATGGCATTGACTCAGGGAACTCCGTCCGCAGGATCCACGATGCATTGGCCAGAGCAGACTCCGTGCCAGCTTTAGCTGGCCTTTCTGAGTGCCACCAGATTCATCTGGTGGTGAGCATGGCAATCGACTCAACTCGATAAGGAGCCTGCTTCAGCAGGACTTTTCTTGCTGCTGCAAGCGAATCAAGAAGCCGCGCTAAAGCGCGCTCCAGCCAATGAAGCGAAGGCTTGCTGTCCACCACGTGAACGTGGTGGCAAGGCAGAGGAGCCA
>JAJRTI010000263.1 GCA_024278415.1 Planctomycetota bacterium
CCTTCGGGCTGCGGTGTCCGCGAGGGGTTGCACGCAGGCGAAGAGCCGGGACGTTTGTTGTGAACCTGCCTGAATCCACTTCGAAACTGAAACTCCAGAATGCAACGCGTTGGGATACGTACAATCAGACCTACACCCCTTTTTTCTCGTAAGAGCGGAGATGACAACATGAATCCTTCACGCCTGCACCCCGTCGTCGCCGCGGGGCTGATTGTGTTGGCATTGGGCTTCGCACGGGCTGCCAGCAGCAAGGAGAGCGACATCGACGCGTACGCGCGGCGCATGCCAGCGACACTGGCCCGAGCCGGCAAGCGCTGGGTGAAAGTCTGGTACGACGGAACGCGGTGGTGGATCGCTTGGTCTGCGGTGGACACGTACGTGGACGGGGCCGGTCGCACGCGCGCGCTCAAGCTTTACATCAAGGGCCGGGTGGATCGTGTCGGCGATGGCGAGATCGAGGAGGTCGTCTCGGGCGGACGAGGCCTGGCGCGGGTTTTAGACAAGGTCGAACAGAACAAGAAGTCCTTCTACTTCGAGGCGCCTCTGACGCCGCTGGCGCGGACCCTTCAGTTTCGCACCACAGCCAAGAAGCTCAAGTTCAGTTTCAATGTGGATGGCCGACGAAATCCGCAGGACATCCTGATTGGCGAGAAGGGGCAGAGCCCCAAGCGGATGCCGTTTACGTTGAAGACGCCGGAAGCCCCTGCCGCGGAGAAGGGCTCACCGCGGGGGCCAAGGTTGCGCCGGCGCCTGCGGCGTTAGCGCTTGCCCACTACTCGAAGAGGCAGTCGGTCTTGACACTGCTGCCGGGGCGACTGTACACTCCCGCCCTTTTGGCGCGGCGTCGCGCAGATTTCGCAACAAGCAACGCACGCCCACGGGCGGCATAAGGAGAACTTCGCATGGCCAAGCTCAAGGTCGGTTTCATTGGCACAGGCAAGGTGCCTGAGCGCGCGAGCGCGATGGGATACGCGATGGCGTACCGCCACGCCGACGGGTACGCCGCGCTCCCGGACGCCTGCGAGATTGTCGCGTGTGCGGACATCGTCGAGGAGAACGGCCGCGCATTCGCGGACAAGTACGGCTTCGACAAGGTGTATCTCGACTACCACGAGATGCTCGCGGAGGAGGAACTGGACATCGTTAGCATCTGCACCTGGCCGAAGCTCCACTGCGGCATGGTGGTGGACTGCTGCGTCGCGGGCGTGCCGGCGGTCCACTCGGAGAAGCCCATGGCGCTCACGTACGGCGACTCGCGCAAGATGCTCCAAGTCGCGACCCAGTACGGCACGAAGCTCACGTTCAACCACCAGCGCCGGTTCGGGAAACCGTTCCGCAACGCGGCCAAGCTCGTGCGCGATGGCGAGATCGGGAACCTGCTGCGCATGGAGGCCAACATCGGCGACCTCTACGACGGAGGCACGCATTGGGTCGACCTGCTCAACTACATGAACGGCGAGACGCCGGCCGCGTGGGTGATCGGGCAAATCGATTGCCGCGAGGAGCGGTACGCGTTTGGCGCGCCGCTCGAGTGGCAGGGCATCTGCCAAGTGAAGTACCGCAACGGCGTGTACGGCCTGTTCGTCACCGGCGTGGAAACGGGCCAGGAAATGGGTTGTTCGATTCGGCTCATCGGCGATCAGGGCGTGGCCGAGATCGCATACCAGCCCAAGCCGGGCCCCATGCTGCGCTACTGGAAACCCGGCGCGTCCGACTGGATCGCGGTCGACTGTGAAGGCGAGAACCTGCACGGCCCCGGCTACATCGAGCGCGCGATCGAGGACGTGGTGCGCGCGGTGCAGGAGGGCGGCGAGTCGGAGCTATGCGCGCGACATGCGATGAGCGCGATGGAGATCATCTTTGGCTGCTACGAGTCGAGCCGGCGCCGGGCGCGCATCGATTTGCCGTTGGACATCGACGATTCGCCCATCCAAGCGATGATCGACTGCGGCGAGATGGCGTTCGCTCCGCCTGAGGAATGAGAGTCGTGGACGCGATGCTTCAGCCCGCAGCCCCCCCCTTCAAGGGGGGGAACCGAAGGGGGGTAGGTTCGGCGGAGGCCGTTTGGTCGTCTTGTGCCGACCCCCCTGTAGTCCCCCCAGGAAGGGGGGACACGGATTGGCCGGGATGCGACGGCTCCCCAGACAGAGGACAGTATGCACCTCATGCAAGACGGCCACGACGAAACGCCGCCGCGCCCCAGCCGTTCAGGTCGCGTGCTCGCGGTGGGGGGCGCGGTCGTAGCGCTGGCCTTGCTTTGGCATTGGGGCATACGCGTCCATCGGGGCGGCGCGGACTACGACCACTACATCCGTTATGCGCGGCGCATGCGCGCGGGGGATCTCTGGTTCAGCGGGCCTGATCTGTCGCCCACGGGCGTCATCGTCTGCCACCACTCTATTGGCCCAGGCCTCACGTGGTTGCCGTTCATGGCCGCGGGCGCCGCGTTGGGCGCAGAAGGAACGGATCGGACCTTCGCGTTCGTCAGCCACTTCCTGCAAGGCGCGGCACTGGTGGCGCTGATGATCGCGGTCATGCGCCGCGCCGGCGCGAGTCCGTTCCAGAGCGTGGCCGCGCTCACATTTGCCGCGTTCGGCACGCCGCTGTTCTACTACTGGGTGCTCGCGATCTCGTCGGAACTCCTCGGCGCGCTGACGCTCTTCGGCCTGTTCGCGTTCCTCTACTTGCGGGCAAGGGACGAAGGCCGCGGCTCGTTTTACGTGTACGCCGGCCTACTGGCTGGCGCCGCGGTCGTGGCGCGGGCCAACAGTGCGTTGGCCGTGGGGCCGGTGCTGTTGCTCTTGGCGTATCGGGCATGCCGCCAGCGGCCATGGCGCGACGCCGCGGCCCGCGTGGCCGCCCTGTGCGCCACCTGCGTGCTCGCGCTCGCGCCATCGTTGATCACGAATTGGCTCTTCACCGGCTCGCCTTTGTCCAGCCCTTTCACCCAGCGCCTGCCTTCCGGGCGATGGGTGTGGTTCGAGTGGGCGACGCTTCACGCGGGCGCGGTGCTCTTCTCGCATTGGCATGGATGGATCGCCTACAGCCCCATCGTGCTGCTCGCGGTTGGCGCACTGGCTTGGCATACTCGCGATCAAGTCTGCGCGTGGCGCCGCGATCCCGCGCTTGGGCGCAACCTGTCGGTCTGGCTTCCGTGGGTGTTCGGTGTCGGCTTCGCCGGCCAGGTCCTTTTGTTCGCCGCGTATCGGTGTTGGTGGATGGGGTGGAACACGTTCGGCGGCCGGCAGTTTGTGCCGGTTGCGCCTTTCGTGGCTGTCGCGGTGGCGTGGCTGTTCAAGCGGCTGCGCTGCGCGAGTCTGTGGAGTTGGCCCGTGCTGTTGGCTCTGGGGTTGTCGCTGTGGACGTACGCTCTGCACTTCGACCGGTTCGGGGCCAGCAACTTCACCCGGTCCTACGGCGAGTTCTTCGCGGCGCAAGGGCAGACGCTCTGGGCCCTCGCGCAGCAGCCCGTGTTCGTCGTGCCGTTCGCGATCCTCATGCTCCTGTCCGTCGCGGCGCGGGGACGGGATGCGCTGCAATGGCTCACGCCTCTGGGGCTGGCGCTGCTGATGGCCGGGTGCCTCATGCCTTACTACGCGCGACTGCGCGGAGCGCCGGCGCCGGCCTCCGACCGGACGATTGCTTTGGTGCTGGCTGCGGGAGGCCTCGCAGCGGCATGGGCATTGGCCCGCATGGCACGACGCCACCCGCGGCCGGCGGTTTGGCTATGCGTGGCACTTGTGGCCGCGGTGGATCTGTTCGTGTTCGCCTGCGCGGCCAGGACCAAGGCGATAGCTCAGCGGGCGGCTCCCAAGCATGAGTTTGTCGCAGCATTCGAGGCCAAGGAGTGGATCGAGACTTTCGAGGAGTATGGCCGGATCGATGGCGATGAGGACGCGAAGCGCAGCTATGCCGCCGCGATTCGGGAGTTTGCGAGGACGCAAGCGCGGCAAGCGCCGCGGCCCTGACCGCACCCGGTCGGTCGGGCGGACTTGCCCACGCGGGCCGGCGCTTGGCTTTGCCGCGCGGGGGGGCTATCATACCGATCATGTCCCAACGTCTCCGCACCGACGACTTCGACTACGAACTGCCAAAGGAACTCATCGCGCAGCGTCCCGCACCTCGCCGCGACGGATCGCGGCTGCTCATCGTGCGCCGCGGGACCGGCGCGATCGAGCATCGCCGGTTCCCCGACGTGGCGGGTGAGCTGCGCGAGGGGGATCTGCTCGTGGTCAACGACACGAAGGTCATCCCCGCGCGGCTCATGGGCACTCGGCGCGGCACCGGCGGCAAGGTCGAAGCGTTGTTGATCGAGGCGCTCGACGAGGGCCAGCGCCGCTGGAGCGCGCTCATCAAGACGCGTGGCAAACTCCAAGAGGGGGAGGCCATCGACCTGGCGCCCGGCGCGGCCTTGTGCGCGGTTCGCCGGCGCAGCGGCCTGGAGTGGGAAGTGCAGATCGAGGGCGCGGAGGACACGCCCACGCTGCTTCAGCGCATCGGCTTGCCGCCGCTGCCGCCCTACATCGAACAAGACGCCGCGCGCCGCGCGGAGGACTTGGCGCGCTACCAGACCGTGTATGCGGACAAGGCCGGCGCGATCGCCGCGCCCACGGCCGGCCTGCACTTCACCGACGCGTTGCTCGACGGGGTCCGCGGCCGCGGCGTGCAGATCGCGTCGGTGACGCTACATGTCGGGCTTGGCACGTTTCTGCCGGTGAAGACCGACTACCTCGACGAGCACCCCATGCACGCGGAGCACTTCGAGGTGTCGCCAACGACGGTGGCGGCCGTGCGCTCGGCGCTCGACGAACGCCGGCGCATTGTCGCGGTCGGCACCACGTCGTGCCGCGTGCTGGAGTCCGTGGACTGGGCGGCCGGCGACGGCCTTGTGCGCGGCGAAACGGATCTCTTCATTTACCCGCCGTACGAGTTCAAGCACGTGGCCGCGCTCATCACCAACTTCCACTTGCCCAAGAGCACCCTCCTTGCGCTCGTGTGTGCGTTCGCCGGTACGGAACTCATCATGCAGGCGTACGCACAGGCCGTGGCCGAGCGCTATCGCTTCTACAGCTACGGCGACGCGATGCTGATCGTGTGAGCCGCCCCCAGGGGCGTGATGCGGAAGCCCGCAAAGCGGGATCGCATCATGTCCCCAGACACGCGGGTGAGGTAGCCGCATGCGCCAGCATGCGGGCTGTTTGTAGTAGGGCGATTTATCGCCCGTCTCCGCGCCCGTTCTTTTGGCGTTGCGGACGGGCCATAAATGGCCCTACTAGAAACCAGCGGCGTCTGCCGCTCGGACCAGAAAAGCTCGTGGGGAAACTCCTGAGAGCTAGGCATTGACATGCCTACTACGAGCGCGGCGGCGGCATTCTGGCGAATGCGGCTACCGTGGCCCGCGAGGTGCGGGACATATCCTCCCAAGAGCTTGTAGCCTTTGGGAAGAGAATGCAGCGGGAGAAGGGAACCACCTATGCGCGATTGCAACCAAGTGGCCGTGCTCGTCGCGATCACCGTTGCCGCGTGGCCCTGCCAATGGGCCAACGCGCAGGGGACCATGGCGGACGTCGCGCGCGAGTTCCGCGCGTCGCAGGAGTGCAAGCAGGAGGGTCGGTACCGGGACGCACTCCCCCATGCACAGCGCGTTGTCGAATGGGTGCGAAAGCTTCAGGGGACGAACAGCCCCAACTACGGGGCCGCGCTGAACAACCTCGCGGCCACGTACGATAGCCTCAAGATGTTTGAAAAGGCGGAGGAGGCGTATGTGGAGGCGCTGGAGGTCACCCAGCGCGTGTTTGGCCGCGAGCACCCGAATGTCGCGACGTGCATGAACAACTTGGGCATTGTGTACTTCTGCATCGGCGAGCGGGACAAGGCCGAGCAGCTCTTCGTGGACGCGCTCGCGATGCGCCGCAAACTGATCCCCGGCGACAACATCTTCGTCGCGGAGAGCTTGGCCAATCTGGCGCAGCTTCGGTGGACGCAAGGCCGCAACGACGAAGCAGAGCGGCTCTACACCGATGCACTGGCCATGCAGAAACGCCTCCATGGCTTGCAGCACCCGGGCGTGGCGATCGCCATGACCAACCTGGCCGTCTTCCTCGACTCCACGGGCCGGCTCAGCGAGGCCGAGCCGCTCTACCGCAAGGCGCTGGAGATCGACCGCGCCGGGTACGGCGACGGCCACCCCGCGGTCGCGCGGGACCTGAACAACTTGGCGACGCTCTACCACGCGATGGGCCGCTACGGAGCCGCGGAGCCCCTCTACCGACAGGCGATCCAAACCATGGCCGCGCGGCTCGGCGAAAACCACTTCGACCTCGCGCTGCCGCTGAACAACCTCGCCGCGCTGCTCGCGGCAAAGGGAGACGCGAAGGCCGCGTTCTACGTGGCCATGCGCGCTCGGGGCATCACGCACAAGCACGTGCGCGGGCTGCTCGCGTTCACGTCGAACCGCACGAAGCTGCTCGTGCTCGAGGGGGTGGAAGATTGGTTCGACATGTTCCTCAGCCTCGTGCATCAGAAACTGGCCGACGACCCGGAGGCCGTCGCGAGCGCCGCGGCCGCGGTATTGCGATCCAAGGGCGTGACCGTCGAGCTGCTGGGGCAGCAGCGCCTGGCCGCGGAGGCCGGCGACGCACAGGTGCAGGACGTGCTCAAGCGTCTCAACCAGACGCGGCAGGAGCTGGCGGACGCGACGTTTGCCGGCGCGGGCCAGGCCGATGACGTGGCCATGCTCGAAGCCGCGCAAGATGAGTTGGAGGCGCTGCTCGCGAAATCGAGCGCGGCGTTCGCGGCGGAGCGAAGCCAGCGCGACGCAGACGCGCCGAGCGTGGCCGCGGTCCTGCCCAAGGGCAGCGCGCTGGTGGAGTTTGTGCGGCCGCGCACGTTCGACTTCGCCGCAACGCACGGCCAGCCCAAGTGGAAGTCCGCGCGGTACCTGGCGTTCGTCATTCGCACGGGCGACGGGCAGACGGCCCGCATGGTCGATCTGGGTGAGGCCGAGAGGATTGATGGGGCCATCGCCGCGTTTAGAAAGGCAGTGGCTCGAGTGGCCAGTCCCGGCGTGAAGGTGGGGGCGGCTAGCCAGGAGGCGATGGCCGCGGCGCGAGAGCTTTATCGTCTCGTGTTCGAGCCGCTCAAGCCGGCGCTTGCTGGGGTGAAGCACGTGATTGTGTCGCCGGACGCGGGGCTGCACCTCGTGCCCTTTGCCGCGCTGTGTGATGAGACGGGCTCGTACCTCGTCGAGCAGTACAGCATCAGCTATGTGGGCAGCGGCCGGGATCTGCTCGGCCGCACCGTGCCGGCGCCGGCTTCCTCGAAGCCAGGGCTGATCGTGGCCGCGCCCGACTACGATTCGGCGGCTCCGCGCAGTGCGGGCGCCGGGCAGGCCGCGGGGGTGCGGAGCCAAGCGCTAGGCCGCGTGTCTTTCGCGCCTCTTCCCGGCACGGAAGCCGAGGCCAAGGCCATCGGCAAGCGTTTCGCGGATGCGCGGATCTTGCTCGGCTCGGACGCGTCGGAGGCTGCCCTGCGCGAGGTGCAGGGCCCGAAGTTCCTGCACATCGCCACCCATGGATTCTTCCTGCAAACCGATGGCGCTGCACGCGGGCGCGCTGGCACGCGCGGGTTCGGCGGGATTGCCCAAGCCGCCAGCTCCGCGCTGCCCTCGGTGTCGGCGTCGGACAACCCGCTCCTCCGATCGGGCCTTGCGCTAGCCGGCGCGAACCGATGGCAGGACGCGCGCACCGAGGGGCGAGATGATGGCATCCTCACGGCGCTCGAGGCGACCGGCCTCGACTTGGCCGGCACCGACCTCGTGGTGTTGAGCGCGTGCGAGACGGGCTTGGGCAAGGTCGTGCGCGGGGAGGGCGTGTTCGGCTTGCGCCGCGCGTTCCGCCAGGCTGGCGCGGGCGCTGTCATGATGAGCCTCTGGCGCGTGCCGGACCAAGAGACGCAGGCCCTCATGGAGCGCTTCTACCGGCGGTGGGCTGCTGGGTGGGGCAAGGCGGCCGCGCTGCGCCGCGCGCAACTCGACATGATTGTCGAGTTGCGCGCGCGCGACGGTGCGGCGAATCCGTTCTTCTGGGCAGGGTTCGTGCTCGCGGGGGACACGGACTTCACCGCGCAGGCTGAGCCGCGGGCTGTGGACGTGCGCCGGTTCGTGTGGCCCGTCTGCGCGGCGTTAGTGGTCCTCGTGCTGCTCGTGCGGATTAGGCGCCGTGCGCGGGCGTGAAGCGCGGCAGTCTCGCGCCGTTTGCCTGCTTTGCCCCGTGGCCATATAATCTCCGCTTCTTTTGTGCGCCTTCCTGTCTTACTGTCCGCCGGCCGGTGGACGGCCTCCGCCCCATCGAGACTTGCCTATGAACGCAAGCCAACGCATGCGCGCGACGTACGCTTTCGAGCCCGTCGACCACCTCTATCGCCGCGAGTTCTATATCTGGCAGGAGGCTCTCGAACGATGGCAGGGCGAGGGGCTGCCTGACGACTACGGCCAGCGCAATCTGTTCAACTTCGATCCGCCCGCGTGGGTCGATACGGGCTTGAAGCTGGGGTGGTGCGAGCCGCCGTTCGTGCCGGAGTATGAGGACAAGGTCATCAAGCGCGAGGGCGACACGGAAATCATCCAGGACAAGGCCGGCCGTTGGCTGAAGGTCTTCACTGGCCGGCGCCACGGCTTCATGCCGGACTACATCAAGCACCCGGTCACGTGCATGAAGGACTGGGAGGAGGAGGTCGCCCCAAGGCTCGCGCCTGACGAACCGTGCCGCTACGCGCATCTGCCGGAGACCTGTGGCAAGGCCAAGGCGTTGGCCGAGTTGGAAGGGCGCATGGTCGACCAGAAGATGGTGGGAGGCTACATGTATCTTCGAGCGCTGATGGGGCCGGAGGACGTGCTGTACGCGTTCTGCGACCAGCCCGACCTGATCCACGCGATGATGCAGCGGTGGGTGGAGCTGGTGGACTTGGGCCTGGAGCGCGTGCAAGCCTTCGTGGAGTTGGATCAGATTTCGCTGGCTGAGGACATCTGCTACAACGCGGGGCCGCTCATCTCGCCGGACATGATACGCGAGTTCCTCTTTCCCTATTATCAACAGGTGGCTGGCAACGCGCGCGCTCGGCAGGCCCAGCCGCTCCACCTCTACGTGGACACGGACGGCGATGCGCGGCACGTGATTGACGCGTACCGCGGCATCGGCATGGACGTGATGATGCCGTTCGAGGTTGCGAGCGGGTGCGACGTGGTGGAGATTGGCCGGCAGTATCCGGACCTCGTCATGTCTGGCGGCATCGACAAGCGGGTGCTCGCGGACAGCAAGGAGGCGATCGAGGCGCACCTCCAGCACATCATGCCTCCCATGGTCGAGCGGGGCGGGTACGTGCCCATGTGCGACCACGGTGTGCCCGACAACGTGCCGCTGGAGAACTACCTCTACTACCGCGAGCGCCTGTGCGAGTTGGACCACTGACCCTGGGGGGGGGAGGTTGGCAGGCACGCGTCGCGGTCCCCTGACCCCTTGGGAGAGGGGTGAGGACAAGACAGGCGCGACGACGCGTTTAGAGTCCACGCTTTAGCGTGTCATCTTTCCGCCTAAAGGCTGGGCTCTAAACGCCCGCTGGCTTGAGTGCGCACCCTTGGGGCGCAGGCCCCCATCCCGGCCTTCCTCCAAGGGGGGAAGGCGTCCCGCGCCCAGAACCCTGAGCGCCGACTACGTCAGCGAGACCCCATGCTCTTGGAGTTTGCGATAGATGGTGGAGCGGCTGATGCCGAGCTTCTCTGCGGACTCGGTGATGTTGCCGTTGGTGACGCGAAGCGCTTGCCGGATCAGCATGCCCTCGACCTCGTGCAGGGGCACGATTTCCCCCCTCTGGAGTGTGGTGAGCAGGTCGTCCCGTTCGTTATCGGGCGCTGGCTCTTGCTCGAAATCCTCTGAATCCTCCCCGGGCAAGTTGAAGTGCTCCGGTCGGAGTTCGCGTGAGCCGGACACCAGTATTGCGCGGCGGATGACGTTCTGAAGCTGCCGCACGTTGCCAGGCCAGGAGTAGCTCTTGAGCACGCGCAGGGCCTCCGGCGAGACTTCGCAGGGGCCACAGTCGGTGATCGTGCTGTAGCGTTCGCAGAAGTACTTGCAGAGTTCGTCGATGTCGTTGATGCGCTCCCGCAGCGGCGGGAGGATGATGGGGTACACGGCGAGGCGATAGTAGAGGTCTTGGCGAAAGTTGCCCTGCTTGACTTCCTTTTCGAGTTGCTTGTTCGTGGCGGAGATGAGACGCACATCGACACGAATGAGGTTGTGGCCACCGACGCGTTCGAATGCATTCTCTTCGATGACGCGGAGGATCTTCGCCTGTGTGGTAGGCGACATCTCGCCGATCTCGTCGAGGAACAGCGTGCCCATGTGCGCCAGCTCGAACTTGCCCTTGCGCATGTCCGTGGCGCCGGTGAACGCACCGCGCTCGTGGCCGAACAACTCGCTCTCGAGCAGCGTCTCCGGCAGGGCCGCGCAGTTGACCGCGTAGAAGGGGTGCTTGCGCCGGGGGCCGCGGTAGTGGACGGCCTTGGCTACAAGTTCCTTGCCCGTGCCGGTCTCGCCCTGGATGAACACTGGCACGTCGCTGCCCACGACGATCTCGATGCTCTTGAACACATCCCTGATTTCTGCACTGCTGCCCACGATCTTCTTGAGCCCCGGCTCTTCGCGGAGCCCGCCTTCCAGCGACACCGGTTCGACCAAGAGGCCCTTCTTGGATATGAGGCTGTCGATCACGACCGTAAGCTTGTCGATATCGACAACCTTGGGTACCCAGTTATACGCGCCATGCTTGATGGCGTCGGTCACCCGGTCCCCGTCGCGCGGGTCAGCCATGACCACCACAGGGAGGGTGGGGTCGACCTGGCGCAACGACTCCAGCACGCTGTTGGCCCCCTCGGGGGTGAGGTCGAGGCTGAGGATGGCGAGGTCGAAACGGTTCGCCTCGACAGCCTGCATGGCTTCCTCAGGCGACTGCGCAGTCTGGAGTTCGAACGACGTGCCCTTGAGCCCACGTTCGATCAGGTGCAGTGTGTTCTCCTGGTCGTCGATGACCAGGATGGTCGCATGTCCTTCCATGGATCGTCCCGAAGCTTGAGCACGCCCGTAGCGAAAAGGCGGGACGCCAAGCAAGTCGGCGCCGGAACCGGGGCGAGTGTAGCACAGGCCCGGGGCGTTTGCAAGCCGTGCATGGGAGGGGGAAGGGCCGTCCCGCGGCCCCCTTTGCGAGCGCTCAGGCTCGGCCACCAGGCGCCCACCGGGGCGCTCTCAGAAGAAATTGCCGATGTCGATATCAGAGTCTTCCCCCGCGCCCGAGATGAACGCGTACCCCCAACTGGTCGGCTCGACAATCGTCACGATGAGCCGCAGGAGGTCCGCCGCGCGCTGCGGCATATCGTAATCTTCTTCGTTGCCTCCGCCGCCGCGCCCCAAGCCGCTGAGGCCTCCGCCGCCGCTGCCCCCGATGGTCACGGATGATACCTGCTGGTCCCGAATGCTCATCATGAGGTCTCGCACGTCGTACGCGCGCAGCTCGCGCTCTTGGTCAGGCTGGTCCGTGATGTAGATGGCTTGGTCTTTTAGTGTCATGTGCAGGCGGCTCAAGCGCAGCACCCATTGAAGCGCGGTCTTGAACTCCATCGCGTTGACCTTGAGGGTGATCAGCTTCTCCCGCGCGATGTCCGCGGCTCCGGGCGCCACGAGGATGTTGAGCCCCGACCACTCCCGCAGAAACTCGAACACGTCGCTCGCCGGCGTGTCTGCGAAGTCCAAGTCCACCTTCCGGCGCATCGCCTGTTCATAGCGCACGCGCCACGATGCTCCCTGCCGGCTCTTGAGCAGCTTCGCCGTACTGCCCGACTCCGTCGCCACGCGGTCAATCATGTCCTCCGCGACCTTCACAACCTGCTGTGCCGAGTGGACCTCGACAAAGCCGTCCTTCTTCACCACGCGGCCTTCGAGTTTCTTGCCGTTCTTGAGGAACACCGTATCCCCGTAGCCGGCTGCCGCGAGCACGGACAGAGCGAGAGCGATGCTTGAGATGAATCGCAGTTTCATGGTCAACCTCCCGGTGGGCTGGACGGCATGGTCTATGGCACGTGGCCGGCTAGTATACAACCAATTCCGAGGCAAGAGAAGGAGCGTGTCGGGGGTCTCCTTCATTTACGGACGCACCGGTCCTGCGTTACTACCTGCGACTTGCACCTACGAGGCGGCATCATCTCTTTGAAGGCCATGAGCCGTCCGAACACGGGAGACGCATGCGTGCAAGAAGGCCCTGCGCGTCTCGTGGTAGTTGACTGCTCACCATCGGGTTGTTATAACCTCATAGAATACGCCTGCTACCCCCCAGCATCAGCAAACTATGAGAAGGACAATAGGATGAGTGCCAGCGAGTGCGCAGGCGCGGGCGGCTGTCAGTGCCGGACTGCATCTCTGCCCAGCCCATGCGCGGAGCCTGCGGTGACGAACATTACTGTGTTGTCGCGTGACGGCGCGCTGTGGGATTGGCGCGCTCAGATGAGGGCCAGGGTTCGAACGGGCGCAGAACTCGCGGCCGCGCTGCCTGACTTGCAGGATCCTGAGGGCGTGGATCGCGTGGCCCAGGTCTACCCCATGGCCATCAGCCCGTATTACTTGTCTCTGATTGACGAAGCCGATCCTCGCGACCCCATCTTCCGGCAGTGCGTGCCGCAGCCGGAGGAGCTGCTGCCGCAGCCGTTCAACTCTCCGGACCCGCTGCACGAGCAAGCCCACAGCCCGGTGCCGCGCCTGGTGCATCGCTACGCGAATCGAGCGCTGTGCTTGACGAGCACCCGGTGCGCGGTGTACTGCCGCCACTGCACGCGCAAACGCATCGCGGGCATCCGCGAGACGTTTATCAGCCCGGAGGCCGTGGATCGGCAGATCTGCTATCTCCACGAACACCCAGAGGTCGACGACGTCATCCTGTCCGGCGGCGACCCCCTGACCATGCCGACGAAGCGGCTGGAAGGCATCTTGGCCGCGTTCAGGGCCGTCGAGAGTGTGCGGGTGATTCGCATCGGCAGCCGCGTGCCCGTCACCCTGCCTATGCGCATCACCGACGAGCTGTGCGAGGCGATCTCGAAATACCAACCCGTGTGGCTCTGCACGCATTTCAACCATCCACGGGAAATCACGCCGGAGGCTGAGGAGGCCTGTGAGAGGCTCGTGTGCGCCGGCATTCCCGTGTTGAACCAGACGGTGCTGTTGCACGGGGTCAACGACAACGCGGAGACGCTGGGAAGGCTGTTCGCGTCGCTCTTCGCCATGCGCGTTCAGCCGTACTACCTGTTCCAGTGCGACCTCGTGCAGGGCGTGGAACACTTGCGCACGCCGCTGCGCACGGGCATTGACATCATGAGCCAACTGCGGCAGCGCATCAGTGGCCCGGCCTGCCCCCAGTTTATCGTGGACGCGCCGGACGGCGGCGGCAAGATCCCAGTCGCGCCGGATTACGTGGTTGAGCGCCGGCCCCATGAGACCGTGCTGCGTTCGAGCGGCGGCAAGTTGGTCGTGTACCCCGACCCAGTAACGGGGGCGGACGACTCATGAGCAATGCTACTGGCGGCGGGAGGGTGCGGCTCGCGCTGGCCTTCAACCTCAAGCGCGTCCCGCTCAGCGAGAGCGACGCGGAGGCGGAGTTCGACCCCCAGCAGACGATTGACATCATTGTGGGCTCCCTCGAAGCGCTAGGCCATGAGGTCTTACGCACGGAAGCGGACCCGCGCTTCCCGCTGCGCCTCGCAGAGGCGGACCCAGACGTGGTGTTCAACATCGCGGAGGCCGTGGGCGGCCGCGCGCGGGAGGCGTACGTGCCCGCGGTGTGCGAGATGATGGGCTACGCCTACACTGGCTCCGACCCCACCACGCTCGCGGTCGCGCTCGACAAGGCGCTCACGAAGATGGTGCTCGCGCAGGCCGGCGTGCCCACGCCAGCGTTCAAACTCGTGAAGCGCATGGCCGACCTCGACGGCCTTGGGCTTGGCTACCCGCTCATCGTGAAACCCAACGAAGAGGGGTCGAGCAAGGGGCTGGGGCCGGCCAACCTCGTGGAGTCGGCAGATGGGCTGCACGAGATTGTCGAGCATCTGTTTACAGACTACGAGCAGGCCGTCATCATTGAGGAATGCGCGTTGGGTCGCGAGTTCACCGTTGGCCTCCTGGGCACAGACGAGCCTGTCGCGCTTCCCCTGCTGGAGTTCGTATACCTCGATACGTCGCGGCCGCCCATCTATGACATCGAGTTGAAGCAAGATCCGCCGGACAAAATCCGGCACGTGTGCCCGGCCGACGTAGACGACGCGCTCCGCGAACGGATCGTGGACGTGGCGCGACGGGCCTTCCTTGCCTTGCGGTGCCGCGACATGGGCCGAGTCGACGTGCGCCTCGACGCCGACGGCGACCCGCAGGTGCTCGAAGTGAACCCTTTGCCCGGCCTCGCGCCCCGTTACAGCGACGTGTGCAAGATGACGGAATCGCTCGGCTGGCCGCACACGAAGCTCATCGACCACATCCTTCAGCCCGCGATCGCCAGAGCCCTATGAGCACCGAAGTCACATTGATCGGCAACGAGGGATTCCTCATCCAGACGGCGTCCCAGACGATCTTGGTCGACCCGTTCTACGCGGCCATCCCCGGTGTGGCTGGCAAGCGGACGATCCGGCCGGACGACGTGGGTGTGGCCGACCTCATCCTCGTGACCCACTCGCACTGGGACCATTTCCGAGCCAACGAAGTGGCCGAGGTCGCCGACCGCACCGGCGCGGCCGTGGTAGGCCCGCAGGGCGTCGCGGGCCGCGTTCGCAAAAAGACTACCACCAGCAGCCAAGTCGTGATGGAGCCGCAGGAGCCTGAACCTGGCAAGCCATACGACCGCGTTGCCGCGGACGTGGGCGAGATCAAGGTCACCGCGTTCCGCACACATCACGGCCGCGGGCACAACTCATACTTGGTCGAGACACCCACGTTTCGCTTCTTCCACGACGGCGACAACGAAGACACGCGGAGGCTTGACCCGTCTTTGCTCCAGGGGCTTGATGCTCTGCTGATTGGCCCGTGGCAGGGTTCGGGCTGGGTCGAGTTTGTCGAGGCCGTCGCCGCGGAGCGCTATTTCCTCATGCACCTGACCGACGAGGAGATTGACGCGATCGAAGCGGGCACGTTCCTGCCCGCGATTTGCGATCACGTGCCGCGGCCCGACACGCTGGTGGTGCTGCGGCCGGGCCAGTCGTTTGTGTTCGATTAACCACTCACCTCGCCAGCCGAGGAGAAGGCAACGCTTATGGCCACGCAAAAGAAAACGTCGCTCAATCTGCGCGAGCGCAAAAGCAAATTCGTCGAGATCTTCCGTTCCACGCCGGTGCAGACGGTGTGCCCAAACTTCTACGTGCTGAGCCATGCAAACGGCTGCATGTTCTCCCCTCGCTGCTCCTACTGCTACTTGAAGTCGTCCTTCTGGTTCCTTAAGGACGAAGAGGCGTTCATCAACGTCGACCAAATGGTCAAGGAGATCCGTCGGTGGATCGCGATGGACGGGCTCGAATCGTACGTGCTCAATACGGGCAACCTGTCTGACAGCCTCGCGTTCGAAGAGGAGCGGCCGATCTTGCCGGAACTCGTCGACGTGATGCGGGAGGCCGAGGAGCAGGGCCGGCCGCACGTGTTGCTCTTGGTGACCAAGGGCGGCACCAAGGAGTGCGCGACGCTGTTTCCCTTGGAGCCGTGCCAGAACGTGATCGTCTCCTTTTCCGTCAACAGTCCTGAGGCCGCGAAGAAGCACGAGCGCGGCGCGGCAACCGTGGCCAATCGACTGGCCGCGGCGAATCGGCTCAAGAAGAAGGGCTGGCGCGTGCGCATTCGACTCGATCCCATGATGCTTGGCTATGACTACTCGTGGATTATCCAGAAGATTCGCGATCTCGCGCCCGAACGCATCACCCTGGGGACGCTGCGCGCAGAAGCCAACCTCGACCGCTGGACCGAGAAGGGCTTGTTCGAAGACCTCGAACGGCCCGACGACCCGAAGGCCCTCGCTCGCTATCCGCGAGACAAGCGTATGGCGCTCTACAGGCAAGCCGTCGACGCGCTGCACGACTTGTGCCCTATGGGTCTGTGCGAGGAGACGCGCGACGTGTGGGAGGATCTGGGCCTCAAGCCCGACGAGAAGAGCTGCAACTGCGGGTCGTAGTTCGGGCGACGGAGACGCTGGCCCTTGCGAGTCACCATCCTCTACAATCAGCCTGTCCCAGGCGATGTGTCATCGCAAGACGTGCTGGCCCAAGCCGCGCTCGTCGAGACCGCGCTGAGCGAGTTGGGGCACGAAACGGAGAGACTGGAGGTCGCGGGCGATCTGCGCCGCGAAGTCGCAGCGCTGGTGGACGCCCAGCCCGACGCGGTCTTCAACCTGGCCGAAAGCGTCAACGACGATCCGCGGTTGTATCCCTGCGTCGCGGCCATGCTGGAGTTGCTGGGGCTGCCGTTCACAGGCTGCGGCTCCGCGGCCATGACTGCTAGCACGGACAAGCACCTCGCGAAGTTGGCCATGACCGGCGCAGGATTGCCCACGCCAGCATGGCGCCTATTAGACGGCGACACCCCGCCCGCCTATGCGAGCGTGCCGCCGCGATGGATCGTCAAGCCGAACCTCGAGGACGCGTCCATCGGCATCGACGCGGAGACGGTTTTCGACGACGCAGCCGCGCTGGACGCGGCGTTGCCCCGATTGTGGGAGCAGCACGGCCGGCAACCGATGCTTGTGGAGCACTTCATCGACGGCCGGGAGTTCAACGTGTCCGTATTGGAGACCGAGCGCGGGCTCGACGTGCTGCCTGTGCCGGAGATCGACTTCTCCGCGTTCGGGCCGGACCAACTGAAGATTGTGGGATACCGAGCGAAATGGCATGAAGGAGCGTTCGAGTACGAACACACCCCGCGCGTGTTCCATCGCGACAGCGGCGACCCGCTTATCGCTGAGTTGCGCAGCCTCACGATCGAGGCCTGCAAGCTCTTCCGCGTGCGCGGGTATGCCCGCGTGGACTTCCGCGTGGACGAAGCCGGCCGGCCGTTCATCTTGGAAGTGAACGCGAACCCCTGCCTGTCCCCGGACGCGGGATTCCTGGCCGCGGCGAAGGAGGCAGGCATGTCGCCGGCGGAGGTTGCCGACGCCCTCCTGCGCGCCGCGCTCAAAGGAGGCGCCCGTGACGATCCGTGAGTTGCTGGCGAGCGACCGTGAGCCGCTGAACGCGATGGTCGAGTCGGTCTCTTCGTTCCGGGACGACGACGTCGAGATCGCGCTGGAACTCATCGACGACCGCATCGACAAGGGCGACGCGAGCGACTATGAGTTTCTGGTGGCGGCGGACGGCGATGAAGTATTGGGCTACGTCTGCTTCGGCCGGATCCCGCTGACCGTCAGCAGCTACGACCTCTACTGGATCGTCGTCGCACCGAGACACCAGCGCAAGGGAGTGGGCGCCCGGCTCATGGCCGCTATGGAGGAGCGGGTGGCCAAGCAAGGCGGGGGGCGCATTTACATCGACACGTCGTCGAACGACGCGTACGCGGCCACGCGCGGGTTTTACGAGTCGCAGGGATATGCCGTGGCCGCGGAGCTGCCAGATTTCTATCGGCCGGGGGAGGGCAAGGTCGTGTACTGGAAGGCTCTGGCCCGCGCTTAGCGCCCGAGATGGGCGGAAAGCCTTCGCATTCCGCGTTAGCTTCCACAGGCCGCCCGAAGATTGGCAACCCTCGGAAGGGGCTACCGGCCCAGGCCTGCCTCGAAATCTCGCGTCTCCGCGAGCTTCCACGTATCGCCTCCGTCTGCCGAGGAGAGGACCGCACGGTGGAGGTAGCGTCCGGGGAAGTCGCGCACGTACGTCTCGTTCGGTGTCCAGTAGCTGTACGACAGATAGAGCCGGTCGCGCCGGTCGATCGTGAGCTTGTGGTAGTAAATGCTGTAGCCGGGGAACGCGGCGACGACGAGCGGCCGCGCATCCTCCCACGGCTTTCCCTTGGGCTTGCGCTGATAAGAAAGCGCGGCGTAGTTCTGTCCACTATGGTAGGGATCGACCCCGGCGCGCCACTGCCGGAAAGCGATGTGGAGGGTGTCTTTGCTGTCGCACACAAACGCGAGGTAGGTCTGGCGTCCTTCTTGTTGCCCGGTCTTCGAGTTCTTGGAGCCGGTTTGCAATACCGGCTCCGCCTTCGTCCAACCGCTGTACGCGTCGTTGGGCTTGAGCGAGCGGCGATACGTGAACGGCCGGCCGTGCGCGCCGGTGATGACGTGCAGGTAGCCTTCGCTGTCCATGCAGATGCCCGGCACATTGTGAACGTCGTTGACAGGCGGCGCGTAGCCCAAGAACACCTTGGGACCGAGCTTCTTCTTTGCGTGGTCGTACGTGCGAATGTAGGTCGGCGCACCAGGCACGCCGGAGTCGTCCACCTCGCCCCACACCACGTGCGTGCGGCCATCGCGCGTCGCGGTGGCCGCGGGGTTGCCGGAGTGCTGGCAACTGCCGAAGCACTTGTCGGAGATGAGCACCGGTTCGCCAAGATCGAGCCCGTCGGCCGTCTTGCGCGGGAGGAAGAGTTTCAGGTCGTGGAACGTGCAGAACCGGGCCGGGTGCGGTTTGGTGGGAGTGTAAAGCAGCACCGGCGGCGGATGCGGAAGGGTGTTGTGTCCTACGAACTGCTCGATGTCCGCCACGCCTTTGGGTAGTTCGTACACCTGGAACGTGCGCCCCGCATCGCGCGAGTAGAGCAAGGTTTGACGGGCCGAGCGGTCGCGGAGCCTCACCTGGAGCAAGGTGTAGAGGTGGTTATCCGAATCGAAGACGGTCTTTGTGCCATACCAACCGGCCGCGCGGCGCGTGCTGGCGAAGTTGGGATACTTGGCGCGCAACGATGGCTCAAAGGGACGCTCGATCCAACGGCCGGCCACGAGCGTGAAGATGCCGGTCGACTTGTCCCGGTCCTCGGCGCGCTGGCGAATGTAAGGCCTGTTGTGCAGGTCGAAAAACGGCGGATTGCATGGGTATTCGGGGGCATAGCCGAACTGCACGTCTTCGTGCGCGTAAGGTCTCAAGACGATGGGAAGGGCCAGTTTGTCCATGCGAGGCTTGGGGCCGACTTTCGCCCTGATCGAGGCCGCGGCGCGCGCGGAAGGATCGTCCGTGTAGGACGCGGTGAGCTTGCACGTTTCCTCCGCGCCACGGGGGGCGTTGGCGGCCGCGGCCAACTCGATCACCACCGGCGCCGGCGCCTTAGGCTTCACCAAAGCTGGCAGCTTGGGGCTCGCGACGCGGCATTGCATCCAGGGCGGCGACTGGATCTGCAAATCCATCTGCTGCGGCTTGGCCGCACGGTTGCGGAGCGTGAACTCGACACGCGTCGACTCGCCAGGTTGGAGGTAGACTTGTCGCGAGTAGGGGGTGAGCATCATCTGAGTCTTGTGGACGGGGAAGTACGACTCGGCCACGGGCGTCCAGTAGCGCACGTTCTGGATCGAGATTTGGACGTCTTGTTTTCCCACCTTGATCCGCCACAGGCCGGTGCGGTCGCCTTGGGCCGCGGGCACGGTGAACGTAGCCGGCTTCCTAACCGCGGGCAGGTCGAAGGTGTGGACAAGTTTGCCGGCCGCGTCGTAGAGGGGAAGCTTCTGCACGCCGGGCTTGTGCACCGCGTTTGCGCGGATGGTGAATTTGCCCGTTGGCGGCATGAAGAACACGTCTGTCGCGAGGCGGTAGTCGTTGAGGAAGATATCGCCTTCGACCATGTAGCGCTTGCAGTTGGGCGCGAAGTTGAAGACCAGGTCGCCGGCCGGAAGCACACAGAGGCGGTACACCCCTGGTTCGGCGGGGCGGGTCTGGATCGTCTCGGCTTGCGGCTTGCCCACGCCGCCGCCCTTTTTCGCATTGCCATCGTCGGGTATGCCAATCTCCGCGACCACCCGCCGGTCGGGAGACAACAAAGTCGCTCGCAACACGTCCTCGCCGTCGTAGATGTTGAGATCGCGCTTTTCGATTCGCACCGCGAGCACGTCCGAGTCGGGGCGCAAGTGGATGACCGCGTCGCCGCGAATGGCGACAGCGGGAGCCCCGTGCGCTAGCGGAGAGAGGGCTGCGGCGAGCGCGATCAGAAGGGGGGATGAGTGGTGCATGTCGATGGCTCCAAGACTTCGATGGGGTGATGGCGGCAGCCATGTTACACCGCGCCCGGCCGCTAAGCCAGCCCGTTCGTAGCACGCACGTCAGTGCGTTCCGCTCGGGGCGTCTTGGGGCACCGTGCGATCCCGCCTTCGGCGGGCTTCCGCATCGCGTCCCCAGCTCCAG
The DNA here is from genome assembly GCA_024278415.1 of Planctomycetota bacterium. The sequence continues at coordinate 20,381 of JAJRTI010000263.1, forward strand.
AGACGCTCTTACGAGCGTGCTACAAACGGGGCCATTCTCGATCTCCTTCGTCTTTGTGCTTCTTCGTGACTGGGTGTCTTTGTGACCTCCGACCCAGTGTGGCAGTTGGACCCGATAGCGATACAGCCAGAAATGTTTGTTGATTGACGCGAAAGGGAGGTTGACAACAATCCACTGAGGAGTTAACAATATGCGCCCTAAAACGATTTAGGCCCATCATTTGGGAAGGCGTCGTGGCCAAGAACCGACCGACACTGAAGGACGTGGCGGAGCTGGCGGGAGTCTCGCCTGCCAGCGCATCGCTCGCGTTGCGAGGCATGGGCGACTCCATGCTGAGTGGAGAGACGAGCCGGCGCGTGTTGAGAGCCGCGCGGAAGCTGAAGTATCGACACAACGCGCTGGCCGCAAGCCTCCGCAGAGGCAAGTCGGACGTAGTCGCTTTTCTCTTGGCCCAGCTCTCCACCCCGACCCTGGCCGCCAAGACCACGGCCGCACAAGAAGCCATCCACGCTCATGGTCTGCGCACCGTCTTTTGGCTGACATCGGAAGATCCGACAATGGAGGGGAAGGCGCTCGACGACATTCGCAGCCACATGGTCAGCGGCGTGGTTGCCGGGTATCGAGTGGGCAAGAGCGGCGCGGCGCGGTTGCGGGATCTGGCCGACGACGGTGTGCCCATCGTGCTCTTCGAACCGCATGAGGAAATCTCCGCGCCTGTGGTCACGGTCAATCGCGAGGCGGTGACGAGGATCGCAACGCAGCATTTGCTCGGATTGGGCCACAGACGTATCGCCCTCGCTGGCAGCGCGCACTTCGTCGACTTGGTCAATGGCTGGGGCCGCGGGTATGCGCAAGCATTGAAGCGGCGCCGAGTGGCCGTGGACCGCAAGCTGGTCCACGAAGTGGACGCCGCCACGACGTTCGAGGCCGGGTTTCGCGTCGCTGCGCAATTGCTTTCCATGGCTGAGCCGCCAACCGCTCTCGTTTGCAGCGACGACGAGGTCGCGGTGGGCGCGATCAAGGCCTGTCGAGCGCGGGGCGCGCGCGTGCCGGACGACTTGGCCATTGTGGGGTTCGACGACCTGCCCGTGGCGGCGTATGCGGAGGTGCCCTTGACCACGATCGGCCACCCGGCCGCGGAAGCCGGCCGGCAGGCCGCGGAGATTCTGCTGGCCGATATCGACGCGGGCGAAGTCAGCCCGCCGAAGACAGTTGTCCTTGAACCTGATTTGATCGTTCGCGACTCGTGTGGCGCGTCGGCGCATGGAGGAACATGATGTATGACCACAAACTGACCTGCGTGGACTTGGACGTGATCCGGCAATACGCGGACGTGCCGGACTCGGCCGCACGGCTGATGTCCAAGAGTGAGCGCGAGATCTGCTTCGACCTGAACTTGGTGCGGGACGGCGGCGGGTTGATCGAGGCCGACTGCTTCCTCGTGTTTGCCAACACCGTGCGAGGGCCCGCGAAGGGGGGCATCCGCTTCTCGCCGAATGTGACGCTCGAGGAGACGCGCGACTTGGCGGAGCGTATGGTTTACAAATGCGCGTTGACCGGCGTGCCCTTTGGCGGCGGCAAGTCCGGCATCGCTCTCGATTCCAAGGGACTGACGCGGTTCGAGAAGGTCGCGGTGATGAAGGAGTTCGTGCACATGATCAGCCTGGAGCTAGCCGCGGGCACGTACATCCCCGCGCCGGACTTGGGCACCACGCCTTACGACATGGCGGTGATCTACGGAGAGACGCATCGCCCTGAAAGCGTGACGGGCAAGCCGCCGAGCGTTGGCGGCCTCCCAGGGCGGCGCGAAGCGACCGGGCGCGGGGTGTGCCATGCCACGTGCCTCGCGCTGGAGCGAGTGCTTAACGCGTCGCCGAAGGGCCAACGTGTTGCGGTGCAAGGCTTCGGGAACGTGGGGAGCTGGACCTGCCGTTTCCTCGCCGACCGCGGCGCGAAGATCGTCGCGGTGTCCGACGTGGCGGGAGGTCTGTACGACGAGCGGGGCATCGACCTGGATACGCTGATCCGGCACGTGGACAAAGGCGGCCCGGTGTCGGATTTCGAGGGCGAGGCCGTTGGCAACGACGCCCTGCTCACGCTGGATGTAGACGTGCTCATCCCCGCCGCGGTCGAAAACGTGCTGCACGAGGGCAACGCCGGCCGCGTCGCCGCTCGTATGATCGTCGAGGCGGCGAACGGCCCCACGACAAAGGAGGCCGACGCGATCTTCCAGCAGCGCGGCATCCCGGTCGTGCCGGACATCCTCGCCAATAGCGGTGGAGTCATCGCGTCGTACGTGGAGTGGCGCAAGGCCAAGTCTGGGAGCTTGACAGAGGCGCACGAAACCTACAATGTGGTCGAATCGCGCATCACCGCCGCGTTCGACGCCGCGGCCGGCCGGGTCGCGGAGCACGGCATGGCCTGGCGCACTGCATGCCAGGTCGCGGCGGTAGAGGCGATCGTCCGGTCCATGCAGGACCGGGTTTGGATATAGCACACATGAACTTTGGCGAAACAGTGGCCGAACCCGCCAGGGCTCGGGCCTTGTGTCTGTGATCCCGAAGCCTGGCGGCTTCGGCGGCCCCATCCCCCCATAGGAGATCGATCATGAGCGTATTGGCCATCAACGGCGGCGAGAAGGCCGTCAAGACCCCGGCAGGCGACATCTTCACCTGGCCGATCATCACCCAAGAGGACGAGGACGCCGCGCTGGAAGTGCTGCGCGCCGGCAAGATGTCCGGCACGGACGTGACCCGCGAGTTCGAGAAGGAGTTTGCGGAGTGGCACGGCGTGAAGTACGCGCTCGCGCACAACACCGGCACGAACGCGCTGCTGTCCGCGATGTTTGGCGTGGGCATCGGCCGGGGCGACGAGCTGATCTGCCCGAGCATGACGTACTGGGCCTCCGCGCTGCCGGTCTTCCTGCTCGGCGGCACGGTCGTGTTTGCGGACCTCTGCCCAGACAACTTGACCCTCGACCCGAACGACATCGAGCGCCACATCAGCGACCGCACCAAGGCGATCATGTGTGTGCACTACGCGGGCTATCCTTGCGACATGGACGCGATCCTGGCGATCGCGGACAAGCATGGGTTGAAGGTGATCGAGGACGTGTCCCACTCGCAGGGCGGCCTATGCAAGGGCCGGCTCTCCGGCACCATGGGCCACGTGGCCGCGATGTCGATCATGTCGGGCAAGAGCCTGCCTTGCGGCGAGGGCGGGTTCATGGTCACGAACGACGAAGAGATCTTCCAGCGCGGGATTGCATTCGGCCACTACGAGCGCACCCAGAGCGACCTCACCATCCCCGAGTTGGCCAAGTGCGCGGGCCTGCCGTTGGGCGGCCAGAAGTTCCGCATGCACCAAGTCTCATCCGCGGTGGGCCGCGTGCAGCTCCGGCACTACCAGGCGCGCATGGCGGAGATCCAGAAGGCGATGAACTACTTCTGCGACCTCATCGAGCAGGCGCCGGGGATAAGGGGCCACCGGCCGGCGGACAAGGACAGCACCTGCGGCGGGTGGTACGCGGCCAAAGGCATGTACAACGCGGACGAGTTGGATGGCCTGGACATCGGGCACTTCGCCGCGGCCGTGCGCGCGGAGGGCGCGACCTGCAACCCGGGCTGCAACCTGCTGATGCACTTGCATCCGCTGCTCAACGAGGCCGACGTGTTCAACGAGGGCAAGCCCACGCGCATCGCCCGGTCCGACCGCGACTTGCGCCAGCCCAAGGGGAGCCTGCCGGTGACCGAGGGCGTGTCTAAGCGTACCTTTGGAATCCCCTGGTTCAAGCACTTCCGCCCGGAGATCATCGAGGAATACGCGCTCGCGTTCACGAAGGTCGCGGAGCACGTCGACGAAGTGCCGCGGGGCTGAGGCGGCAGAGAGGCTTTCGGTTGTCGGTGTTCGACCGACAACCAGCGAGTCTGGCAACATGACGAATGAAGTGGATTCGGCTTCCAGTTGTGGTTCTTTGTGCCTTGGTGTCTTTGTGGCCGCCGCATGGGCGCTTTGCCCAATCAAGGCTGCACGGGATCCAAAAAGAACGCCCCCTCTGACGCGTGTCAGAGGGGGCGTACCCCATGTGGGCCTGGTTTTGCATGTTGGAGACGAGCGACGCCCGAGGAGAATGACGGACCTCTGGCGCTGCTCGAGGAACCAGGCTGCCGCCGATGGTTGCCCGTCCCACCTTGCCACGAGACAGCATGTAGATGAGCAAGCGGTCTCAAGCCGAAGCCATTCCAGATGCGAGACTGCATCCCGAATGACGACCTCTAAGCTACCACTGTCGCGGGGCGTGCGCCATCAGGGAAGGCATGGTTCTGGCATCAGGAGGATGGCATAAAATGGCATAGGGGAATCCCTGATGGTGGGCGTGCAAATGCCAAGTCTGTGGCACGCAGTGGCGTGCGCGCGATGAGGGCGGATGCATCTTCCGAATGGCCCGCTAAGCGTGATCCGTGCCCCTTGCCCACTCGATGGCATAGCGGAGGAGTTCCCCCCCGTCCTCGAGCCTTAGCTTCTCCCTGATGTGGGTGCGATACGTTTCCACAGTCTTGACGCTAATGTGGAGGGAATCAGCGATGTCCCGCGTTCCGTGCCCTTGTCCGATGCGGATAAAGACCTCAAGCTCGCGGTCCGAGAGGCGATCAGTCGGCTCGCCTGCGTTCGTCTTGCCGCGGCCGACCATGGAGCGCAGGAGCTTCTCGCGCACGCGCTCGCTGAGGTGTGTGCCCCCATCCAGTACGTGGCGGATCGCATTCAGGATCGTGTCCGCCGGATCGCCCTTCATGATATAGCCCGACGCACCCGCGCGGATTGCCCGTTCGGCGTAGAGCGACTCGTCGTGCATGGACAGGACCAGCGTTGCGACGCCAGGCATTTGCTCCGCGACCCGTTTCACGAGGTCCAGGCCGTTGCTGTCGTCCAACCCGATGTCCGCGATGACCAACTCCGGCTTGGACTGCTCGATCCCCTGGATGGCTTCCGCGTACGAACTCGCCTCACCGCACACGATCAAGTCCAACTGCGAGTTGATGAGAAGCGCTAAGCCCTGTCGGACGATGGGGTGGTCGTCGACGAGGAAGACTCGCCGCTTCTCATGTTGGGCGTCGGGGCTCAAGTGAGTCTCCGTCCTGCGAGCGCTTGGGGGGGCGATTGGTGACGCTGCATCTGACAGATGTCCCACCCTGCGGTCGGGCCGCGACGTGGAGAGTGGCGTCGATGAGCCGGGCGCGGTGCTGCATAATGCGAAGGCCGATGCCCGCAGATTCGCTGGTGTGATGGATGCCGATGCCGTCGTCGGTGACTGACAGTGTCACACGGTTGGGTGATGCGGACAGGGCGAGTTCGACGAAGCTGGGTTTCGCGTGCTGCGTCGCGTTCCGAAGCGCTTCCTGGGCGATGTAGTAGAGGTGAGTCGCGACAGTGTTGTCGTGAAGCAGCACGGGCGAGTCGCAGATGAATGTGCAGCGCACGCCAGACAGCTCTTGGGTAGTGGTCGCGAGGGCCTCGATCGCGGCCATGAGCCCGTCCGAAGTTACCTCCACCGGGTGGAGGCCGCGCACAAAGCCTCTGGCTTGGACAACGGCCTCACGGATGCGCTGTGCGATTTCCCCCGCACTCTGGGCTTCAGGCAGCCCCAGCGCGTCGAGGCGCCGGGCGAGCGTCTCGCACATGAAGCCGACGCCCGTGAGTTGCTGGCAGAGACCATCGTGCAAGTCCTCGCTGATGCGCGTGCGCTCCTGCTCGCCTGCAGCCAGCAGTTCGTTCTCAAGTTGACGAAGTCTCGTAATGTCGATAAGCATGGCCAGCACGCCCGTGACCTCGTCGTTGTCGTCATGCATGCGGCCGAGGCTGAGTAGAGCCCAGATCCGCTCACCGTCCTTGCGCAAGAAGGGGAAGTCCGACTGTGTACGCATCCCTTGCGTGCTCCGTTCGAACTGCTGCCCCAGGTCGGTGTGAGCGGCCGAGTCGAGGAAGTCGAACAGGTACGCGCCCTGCATCTCCTCCGGCGTATAGCCAAGCATCTCCGCGAGGCGATCGTTCACGAACACGGTCCGGCACTGGCGATCCAAGAGCCAAATCCCCTCCTGGGCGGTCTCAACAATCTTGCGGTAGCGCTGATGGTCTTCAGACGCGGTCGAGCACGCGCACCTGAAGGCGCCGAAGAAGGCCCCTGAGATGAGAGTCGTGGCCGATAGCCACAGCAACAGGTGCAGAGGCATGGGGCTATCGCCGCGGGTGAGATCCTGGCGAAGCGCGAGAGCGAGGCATATCGCCCCAGCGCACACGGCCACGATCGCCCAACAGGGCCACACAAACGCATTTTGCGATTTTGGCTGCACTGGCGAGTGTCCTCATCGATCAAGTCGGTCCACCCATTGTCCGCCAGAATACAAGCCGGGGCCGCGGGGGTCAAGCGCCGGGACGAGGGGCCGAGTGGGGAGCGGCTTGTTCGTAGTCGGGCGATTCATCGCCCGTTCGTGCAGCCTGCCGGCGGGCGATGAATCGCCGGACGACAGGCTAGCCGCGCGAGTTGACTCAGCATCTCGGGCGCACTACGATACTCGCCAACATGTACACATACGATAAAGTTTCGCTCCCCAACGCCTTGCGCGTCATTTTCTTAGAGATGCCGCACGTGCATTCCGTGGTGTGCGCTGCCTACGTGGGCATGGGCTCTCGGTTCGAGACGGACGAAGAGGCCGGGCTGTCGCACTTGCTCGAGCACATGCTGTTCCGCGGTGCGCGGGGCTACAAGGACTCCCTGGAGTTGCTGGAGGCGGTGGACGATTTCGGCGGGGCCGCGGACGCGTTCACCTGCCCGGAATACTCCGCGTTCATCACGTCCGCGCACGCGCGCAATGGCGGCAAGGCGCTTCAGGTGCTGATCGATCTGTTGCTGGGCGGCGAGTTCCGCGCCGCCGACCTCACGGTCGAACGCGACATCGTGCTGGAGGAGATCGCCGGCTTCGAGGGCGCGGACGGCGACTATGTGAACATCGACGACATGGCGTATAACCTCATGTGGAAGCATGGGCGCAGCGGCCGGCCGTCGTTCGGCACTGCGCGGTCCGTGCGGTCGTTCACGGTTGACGACCTTCGGCGCCACTACGAACGCTTCTTCGTGCCGCCCTGCACCGTGCTTTGCATCGCGGGCCAGTTCGACCGCCGCGGCTTGCAGACGTCGATCGAGGATGCGTTTGGCGAGGCGACCGGCGAAAAGCCAGAGGTCGACGCGCAGATTGCCGACGACCAGACGAAACCCCGGTCGCTGTTCGTGCCGTTCCCCTCGTCGACCGTGCAAGTCAAGTTGTGCCACAAGGCGTTCTCTTATCGCGACCCACAATTGACCGCGATGCTCATCGCGGCCGACGTGCTCGGCGGCGGGGTGAGCAGCCGGCTCATGACCGGCGTGCGCGAGCGTGCGGGACTGGTGTACGACATCGCCTGCATGCCGACGCTCTTCGGCGACGTGGGCTCCGTGGACATCCTCACCCGCACGAGCAAGGCCAACCTCGTGAAAACCATCGAGGCCGTGACCGGGGAACTGAAGCGACTCCTGGACGACGGCATCACCGACCGCGAGCTGCGGCGCACTGAGGAGAGCGTCTTCACGCAGATGCACTACGTCATGGACAGCTCCATGGACATGGCAAGCTGGTTCGGCGTCGAGGAGTTGCTCGCGGCGCCGGAGGCCCCGGAGACGCCGGAGATCCAGGCCGAGAAAGTGCGCAACGTGAGCCGCGAAGAACTCGCAGACGTGCTGCGGCAAATCTTCCAGCCCGACCGGCGCAGCATGGTCGTGCTGGGCCCGGGCAGTTGGTGGCAGCGCCGGAAGGTGCGCCGGCTGCTGGGCGAGTGAGCATAGAGATACAAGCTGTCATGAATTCCCTGGGTCTCGCAAAGCGCTGGATGCGTCGCGAGCAATGCGCTGAAAGCGCTACACTCCATAGCCCAGTGCAAGCTCGTTCGGCCGCGCCAGCGGGCGAACGAGTGCCGCGCTGGGGCATAGGTCGTTCGTCTGCCAGAACAACGCTGAAAGCGTTGCACAGGCGCATGGGTTCGGCGTTGTGGAACGCTTTCAGCGTTCCCCTGGTCGGGGCCGGCGCGGACCCAGGGTAAGCCGCGCGTTGCGCGGCTTACCCTGGGCTTTGGAGTTGCACCCCGTTGGGGTGAGGAGCCCGTAATCTCTTATCTACGCTTGTAGCCCGCAGAAGTGTTGCGGCGGAACGATACCATCGGCTGAGCGTGTCATCCGCAACATCGCGTACGGGCTAGGCGCTTGAGACCGGTCCCATCCGATGCAAACCGATCCGCACACACTTGCCGAGGGCCTGACCCTCACGGTCCACACCTGCCACACCATCGTGGTGGGCACCGGCGCGGCCGGGCTGAACTGCGCGCAGCAGCTCCACGACATGGGAGTGCACGACGTGGCCGTCATCACCGAGCGCCTGGGCGCGGGCACGTCGGCCAACTCGGGGTCGGACAAGCAGACGTACTACAAGCTGGGCATCTTCGGAGACGTGCCGGACAGCCCCATGGAGTTCGCGCGTTCGCTCACCGCAGGCGGCATGATGCACGGCGACCTCGCGTACATCGAGGGCGTGTGCAGCGCGCAGGCGTTCTACAATCTTGTGCGCAATGGCGTGCCGTTCCCCTTCAATCGTTACGGTGCGTACGTGGGATACAAGACCGACCACGACCCGCGGCAGCGCGCGACGTCGGCCGGGCCCAAGACGTCCATGCTCATGGTCGAAACGTCGCTGGCCCAACTGCGTCGGTACGGCACGCGCATCTTCGACCAGCACGAGGTCGTCCGCCTCCTCACACACGGCGAACGCGACGGCAAGCGCGTCGTGGGCGCGCTCGCGATCGACAAGACGCAAATCGAGAACGACACGTTCGGCCTGGTGTTGTTCAACGCGCAAAACATCGTGTTGGCGACCGGCGGGCCTGGCGAGATGTACAAGACAAGCGTGTACCCGGTCGGCCAAGTCGGCAACCATGGGCTCGCGCTTGAGATCGGAGCGGTCGCGAACAACTTGACCGAGTCCCAGTTCGGCCTCGCGTCCACCGGGTTCCGCTGGAATCTGTCGGGCACGTACCAGCAAGTCATTCCCTGCTACTTCAGCACCGACGCGGACGGCGGGGACAGGCGCTACTTCCTCAACGACTACTTCTACGACATGGGGCAATTGGCCACGAACACCTTCCTCAAGGGCTACCAGTGGCCGTTCCACGCGGCGCGGCTCCAGGACATGGGCTCGTCCGGCGTCGACATCGCGGTGCACAACGAGATCGCCGCAGGCCGGCGCGTGTTCATGGACTTCATGCAGAACCCGCAGGCAGGCAGCGGCGTGGGCGAGTTCGCGTTCGCGGACCTTGCGCCGGAGGCGCGGGATTACCTCGAAGCCTCGGGCGCGATGCAAGCCACGCCGTACGAGCGGCTCCAGCACATGAACCCGTTGAGCATCGAGATCTACGAGGAGCACAAGGTCGACCTGCGGGAGCCGCTGGAGGTGGCGGTGTGCGCGCAGCACAACAACGGCGGCCTGCGCGGCAGCATATGGTGGGAGTCGAACGTCAAGCACCTTTTCCCCATCGGCGAGATCAACGGCTGCCACGGCGTGCGCCCCGGCGGCAGCGCGCTCAACTCTGGGCAGGTCGGCGGCATGCGCGCGGCACAGTACATCGCCAACGTGTACCGCGATGCGCCGCTGGCTCCCGACGCGTTCGCGGCCCTGGTCGCGGGCCAAGTGCAGGAGGAGCTGGCCGAGATCAAGCGTTACGTGGAGGCGCCTGAGTCCGCGCCGAACGTGCGCGAGGTCCGGAGCGAAATTCAGGAGCGCATGAGCGCGCACGCCGCGTTCATCCGAAGCGAGGCGGGGACGCGGGAGGCGATAGACGGAGCCAAGCGCTTGCGTGCCCGGCTCGCCAAGGATGGCATGCGCGTCGCGAACCGGCAGCAGCTCGTCACCGCGATCCAGAACGCGAATCTCTGCCTCACGCACGTCGCCTATCTGGAGGCGCTCCGCGCGCTCATCGAGCGCGGCGGCGGGAGCCGCGGTGCGTACATGGTGCTCGACGACGCGGGCGATCTTAGCGTGAAGACTAAGAGGGGCGAATGCCTGCGCCATCGTGCGGAGAATGTGGCCATGCGGAACGAGATACTGGAGGTGCAACTCAACGCGCGCGGGGAGTTTGACGTGTGGCCGGCGCCGGTGCGGCCGCTGCCGAACGACGATTCTTGGTACGAAACCACGTGGTCCGAGTGGCGGGAAGGCAGGATCTTCGCGTAATGCCCGCAGCCACCATGCCGGGATCCGCATGGATCTTCCTTACCCTGGGCTGCGCGTTCGTGCAGGCGCTGTGGATGGCGCTCAGCAAGCGGGGCCTCCAGCATTTAGAGCCGACGCGCTTCATGCTCTACTTCCGCGCGCCGGTGGTTGTGGCCACCGCGCCGATGCTCCTGCTGTGGTCATTCCCCAGCGTCGGGTTGGCTTTCTGGGGATTGGTGCTGTTGTGTGCAGCCGTCGAATGTGTGCGATTGGTGTCGTTTGCAGTGGGCACGAAGCAAGATTATTACGCCACGTACAGTCTCACAAACATGGCGCCGTTGTTCGTGCTGGTGCTCGCGCCGAGTGTCCTCCATGAGAAGACCACGTGGCCGGTCGTGGCCGGTGCGGCGAGCGTGGTCACGGGCGGCTTGATCTTCTACAGGGCGGGGCGCTTCACGCTCGCGGGCGTGCTGGCTGCGCTCGCGCAAGGTGGCGCGACCGTGCTGTGTCGGCGTGGGTTCGCGTATTGCCAGTCGCCGCTCCAGTTCGTCGTGCCCATGTACGTGGTCTCGACCGCGATGTTGCTGCTCATGGAGAGTGCGCGCGTCGGACGCGGCGCGCCGGGCGGATTCGTCGCCGGCATGGGACGGACAGTCGCCGGCTTCGGCGCGGAGTGGCGGGCGCTCCTCCCCTTGAGCGCGTTGAACGTGGCCGCGGGTCTCACATTCATCTACGGCCTCGATCTGGCCCCGGCCACGACGCACTTCTCCATCCTTTTCCGCACGAGCCTCATCTTCGGCTTCATCCTCAGTCTGGTGCTCCTCAAGGAATACGAGCAC
>JAJRTI010000264.1 GCA_024278415.1 Planctomycetota bacterium
CCGGCAGAGCCCGCCGCAAGGCGGGCGGCGACGGCGCTTTTGCTGCATGCGCGCGGCTTGCGCGAATTTGCGTTCTCGTAGACATGCGCGCGCTGCCGAGGAAAAGCGGCGTCAAGCCGCCGCACTCCACAACGCCTCGCCCCGGCCCGTAACGCCTCCTCAATGCCTGGACCGGCATAGCCATCCACGCTCTCGATGAGCCTCTCGGCGAGAAACGCGCGCGCGACGATCGGGCAGGGCGAGCAGTTCCTGTGCAAGGCGATCCAGGGTGGGGGCGCCCACGATCATGCCCAAGCTGATCGCTCCCCGCCGCAACGGCGCCAGGGCCGCTACGATTCCAGCATGTGCATACGCGTGGGGCCGGGCGCAGGGTTATCCGTTTCTGCGTACTGAGAGCGCTCGCACTTGGGCGCGCGGCGTTGACACTATGCCATGCGCCTCTCATAATCACGCGTCTTGTGATCTTGATGCTCCCCCTGAACCGCCAACAGGAGACCTCACCATGGCGAAGCTCGGAGTCGGAACGCTCGGTTTGCACGCGGGCCATCCGCGGCAATGGGCCAGCAGCGCGCTGCTGGAGACGAAGGCCATGTGCGACGTAGACCGGGCCACGCTCGACGCGGCCGCGAAGGACTACCCCCACGCGCTCGCGACGACCGACTGGCGCGAGGTGGTTGCGCGCGACGACGTGGACATCGTGTACGTCGCGACGCCGGATCAGTTCCACGCGGAGATGACCATCGCCGCGGCCAAGGCTGGCAAACATGTGCTCTGCGAGAAGCCCATGGCCCTGAGCGTAGACGAGTGCGCGGAGATGATCCGCGTCGCGGACGCGTGCGGGGTGAAGCTCATGGTGGGGCAGGTGTGCCGGTTCGCGCCGGGGTTTGTCATGGCCAAGAAGCTCATCGACGACGGGCTCGTGGGCGATCTGTTCTTCGTCGAGTCCGAGTACGCGCACGACTATGCGCACATCGCCGGCGTGGGCGGATGGCGCAAAACGCCGAACCGCCACGGCATCGTGGGCGGCGGGTGCCACGCGGTGGACTTGCTGCGCTGGATCGCGGGCAACGTGGAGGAGGTGTTCGCGTACAGCAACCAGAAGATGCTCGTCGATTGGCCGGTGGCCGACTGCACGATCGCGACACTCAAGTTCGCGGCGAACGACGTGATCGGGAAGGTCTTCTGCTCCATCGGGTGCAAGCGGCCGTACACGATGCGGTCGGTCTTCTACGGCTCGCTCGGGACGATCGTGTGCGACAACACGTCGCCGCAGATCCAGCTCGCGTCGGAGAAGCTCGCGGGCCAGCGCAAGTGGTGCGAGATCCCGGTGGACCTGGGGAGCCACAACAAGCAGGCCGAACTCGAAGGCCTGGCCAGAGCCGCAATGAACGATACGCCGGTGAACCCCGACGCGCGCGAGGGCGCGCGCACGGTCGCCACGTGCCTCGCCGCGGTCGAGTCGTCGCGGACCGGCCAACCCGCGCGGGTGCGGAATGAGTTCTGACGCTCGTGCGCCACGGGTTTCCCCAGAGTCTGCAACGGTCCCCTCTCCAGCCTGGTGTCGCCGGCGGGGCGAGACGCGTAGCCGCACGCGCCCGCCTGTCGTGTCCGCCGTACGGCGGATCCGTGGGCTCTCTAACGCCCACGCGCCCCGGCGGAGGCTCACTGAGTGAGCGCTATAGGCGGCGCATGGGGGAACTCCTGTTGCGATTGGGCTTGACACCCGCCCGCGCCCGGCCTATTATGACGAAGTGGTGCGGGATGTTCCCAGGGGCGGCAGAAGCGCGGTCGCACACGATGTCTGTGGCTCTGAATGCGAGGACATGCTTGACACCATGAAGGCGAAGTTCAAGTGCGCGTGTGAGCAGATTTTTATCGTCGACGACAAGTGGTTCGGCCGGAAAATCCGCTGCCCCAAGTGCCAGCGCCCGGTGAAGGTGCCGGTGCCGCCAGGCTTCAAGCGCGAGGCCGAGCCTGGCGAGCCCACCGCTGGGGCGGATGCCCCTGCCACGGCTAATGGGGATCAAGAGGGCGTGTCAGCCGAGGAGCCGGAGCCCGAGCAGAAGACGCTGAAGGCGAGCGCCGGCGGACTCGAGATCGAGTTCGAGGATCCCGCCGACATGCCCGTGGCTGCGGACGAAGCGATGTTCGCGGCGCCTGAGCTTGGCATGGGTGTGGCGGATCTTACTGGCGCAGCCGCGGGCGGAGAAGCCTCGGCCACAGACGAGACCATGGCGCCGGCAAGCGAAACGGTGAGCGGAGGCGGCGAGCCAAGCGGCGCGCAGATAGACCCCTCGACACTGACGAGCTGCCCGCACTGTGACAACGACTTGGCTCCGGGGGCCGTCTTCTGCGTGAACTGCGGCACGGACCTGCGGTCCGGCCGCAAGCTGCGCAAGGTCATTGTGGAGGAGGAGGATACCGGCCCAAGCTATGAACCGCCTGTGGACGGCAAATGCTGCATGTGCGGGGAGGAGGCGGTGCCTGTGGTCGAAGTGCCCCGGGACGAGTTTGCCGCGAGCAAGCGCGTGATGAAGGTGGTGCGCAAGCTCGTAGACTCGAAGGATGTGACGGTGCAGGAGCTTCAGACCGCGCTCAGCGTGAAGATCGGGGGCGGTCTGACGCGGCCGTTGTGCGAGAAGTGCGCGAAGAAGTTTAAGATCGGGCCCCGCAAGTTCGCCGACCTCATTCCGGAAGAGGAGCCCCCCGAGGGCGAAGCGCAAGCCGAGGCTGAAGGGCCGGCCGAAGGAAAGACGAAGAGTGGCCTCTTCGCCAAGCTGAAGCGCAAGAAAAAGTAGGGCGCCGGGGGCCTACTCGTTCGAGAAGCGGTACGTCACCCCGGTCCCACAGTTGGGGCACTTGAACTTGAGGTCGAACATCGCGTCCAACTTGTGGAAGCGGATCGTGCAGATGGGCTTCTCGCATTTGGGGCAGTAGAGATCAAACGCGCCGGGCTTCTTGATGGCGGTGCGGTTCTTGCCCACGCTCACGAACAGTTGTGTGGCTTGCTTGATCTCATCGTGGTTGAGGTGAATCTCGTCGAGCATGAAGTAGGTGATGTCGGGGTCCGTCACCCGCTCGCCCAGTTCGTGTTCTTTCACTTGGCCTTTGATGAGGATGGGTTGCCCCTCGGCCAAGCCGCTCTGCACCAACTGGATCGCGGCCTTGTTGGACAGCGGGATGTAGCACAGCATGTTACTGCCCTCGCCTTCGCCTTGGGTGAAGAAGGCGAAGTAGGTCTTGTTCGTAACCTTGTTTCTCTTGGCCCAATCACGGCGCCACAGCCGGCGGTCCGCCTTGTCTTTCATGTCCAGCAAGCGGCCGAAATAGTCCTTCACCTTCACGTACTTCTTTTCATAGCTACTGGGCTGTACCTTCAGGTCCGTCGGGGCGACCTCGAGGTAGTAGGGCTTCGTGGCCGGCGCGGCCATACCCGGTAGCGGTGCGACGATGGCAACGGCAATAGCGGCGAGCAAGTTTTTGTGCATCTGTTGGCGCGTCTTCACGGTGTGCTCCTTAGAGTTGTGGCGAAACTCTCAGCCCTTAGGTGTGACGATTATAAGCCTTCGCGCGCACGTTGTTCAAGCGGCTCGTCGCCATGGTCATCGTTCGCGGGTTCCTCCGTCCACTAGGGTTACGGCGCCCTGGGCGCGGCGTTACAAGGCCAAGCGCCGTAAGGGGCGGTTCCGCCGCAGTTCCTACTCATGGTCTTACTCTGGCTCTTCGCTGCTTCGTGTGGGTGATATGCGTATTGCTTCGTGGCCTTCCGAATCGGCGCTTCATCCACACGAAATAGCGAGGAACCTGTTTCTGCCCTGCGCAGGGCGGCGAGGCCACCTGAAAAGCTGAAGTGTCGCCGCGGGCATATGGCATTTGATTCGGTGCGCTGAGAGGGGTAGGCTTCGACCATACCTCAGCGTCTTGGCGCCGGCCCCACTTGCGGGCTCGGTTTCGGAGATGGATCGCTCCGCTGTTGGAGGCGCCCCCGCAATGAACGCCAGAATGTGCGCACAACTCGTTCCCTTGCTCTGCTGGACGACAACCGTGTTTGCACAGCAGCAAGAACATGGCAACCTCCTCTCGAACCCAGGGTTCGAGCAGATCGGCGCAAAGGGGAGCGCGGCCGGCTGGACGTGGGGGTTCTATCGGGGAAAAGGCCGCATCGCCATCGTCACCGACCCAAAACACGCGGGCCAGCGCGCGCTCATGATGTCGGCGCTCCCCGGCGCGGCCGGCCAATGCCTCGCGCGAAAGCCGGTCCCGGTCAACCCCGCCAAACGCTACCGCGTCGATTTCTGGGTGCGCTCGAACACGGGCCGCGGCCAAATCCAGATCCGATGGCAAAACCGCGACAAAGGCCAGCCCGAGCAATACGCGATCAACGTGTTCAAGCTTAGGCCTGACACCTGGTACCAGCTCTCGAAGCTGTCGCCCAAGAACTCGAACATCTACCACATGCTCGCCGGCAAGAATCGGCCTACCAAGCTCCGGCCGGACCGACTCATCTTCGGGGGCGCGAAGGATGTGCGGGTCTACCTTTTCACACGGCCGAACGCGGTAGTTTACTACGATGACGTGCTCCTGGCGCCGGTGGCCGAAGCCGCGGCCGGATCGGCGCTGGCCCGCGACGCGCTCGCCGAATACCGGCGGCTGCTCATGGACCGCGAGCCGGCGCCGTATCCCAAGCCGAACCCGGCGAAAAAGGTCGTCATCGAGCAGCCGCGCTTTTCCAAGACGTTCGAGCCGAACCGCGAGTTTCCGCCGCATGGGGTGACGATTCGCGACGGGTGCTTCTTCCGCAATGGCCGGCACGTCTTCTTCCTGGGTGCGGAGAGCGGTCCGCCCCGGCCGGGCATCATGCGGCTCCTCGGATTCAAGGTCCACTGCATGACCGGCACGTCCACGTACGACAACAATTGGACGCGCATCGAAGACAAGGGCGACTCCATCGCGGTGAGCTATCGCGAATGGGTGCCGCTGGAGCCGAAGCTGCGCGATTCGATCCGCTACGGTTTCTTGCCCATCGTGCAGACGATCAATCACGCGAAGGCGTGCCGTCTCCGCCGTCTTGGCAGGGCGGACCTTGTGGTGGACCAGGGCCACTTCATCGCTTACTGCCCGGATCAAGAGACCAGCCGGCAGATGCGGGCCAACTTTTGGCGGTCGCTCATGACCGTCTGTCGGCGCTACCCCATCCTCGGGTACGAGCACTTCAACGAACTCGGCTACCTGTGCTACTGCCAGCCGAGCCGCACCATGTTCAAGGCGCGCATGAAGGCGAAGTATGGAAGCATTGAACGGGCGAACCGCGCGTGGGGCACACAGTTCAAATCCTTCGCGGACGCGGACCCGCCTTACCGCAAAGGCTCGAACACCGCGGAGCACATCCTCCCCCAAAACTTCTCCCGGCCCATGTGGGCCGACTGGCTGCGCTTCACCGAAAACCACTTCGGCGACGTGATGGCGCGGCTCATGGACTTCAGCCGCGGCTTCGATCCGTCCATGGACCACTACCGCAGCATCCAGTCGCACCACATGATCCGGCTCGACTACGGCGGCATCGGCGTCAACCCGATTCTGAAGGGGCGCACGGAAGGCATGTTCGGCTTCGAAGCGGGGCAGACCTTCTTCCCGCAGGAGGCGGGCAGCGAAAACATCGAGGAGATCAAGGCCAGCTTCGTGGGCCTGCCGCTCCACGGCGCGGTCGTGCGCGGCATCACGACGGACAAACCTGTGGCCAACCTGGAAGGCGGCCTCAGCCGCGCGGGCAAGTCCTACACGGCCGAACTCATGGATAAAACTTCGCTCCTGCCCGTGCAGGGCGAGTGGAAGCTCAAGATCGATCCCGACAAGCGCGGCGTGCGCGAGCGCTGGTTCGCACCCGAGTTCGACGATTCCGATTGGCAGACCACGCCCATCAACGACGTGTGGGACAAGCACGGCCACGCGGACTACGACGGCTGGGGCTGGTATCGGAAGAGCATCCAAGTCCCCGCCGCGCTCAAGGGCAAGCGGCTCTGGTTCAACGGCAAGGGCTTCGACGACGCGGGCACGCTCTACATCAATGGCCGCAAGATCGGCGCAGCCGCAGGCTGGAACAAGACGTTCTCGTTCGACATCACCGACGCGCTGCGCTACGGCGAGACGAATACCTTCGCCATTCACATCGTGGACAACACGCTCTACGGCGGGCTGCGGTTCTTCATCGGCGTGAACGACTTCGACATCATGCGGCCCGACCCGCTCACCCGCGGCATGATGCGCATGTATCTCTGGAACCACGTTGTGCACGGCTTCGACGTGGCCGCGCTCTCGTATTTCTACGCGCCCGAAGGGTTCCGCGGCGCGCTCTTTACGCCCTACAAGATGACGCCCGCGGTCATGAAGGCCATCCCGCAGACGGAACTGGAAATCAACTCGCTGTCCGCGATCGTCCTGCCCAAGCCGCGCATCGAGGGCCAGTTCGCGATCGTCTATCCGCTCGAAACGCTCCGCGCGTACGTGCCGGCGACGGTCAAGGCGATGATCAACTACCACGCGACGCGCGACTTCCTCCAATACCTCGCGCCGCTCTACTGTAGCGACGTGGACGTAGACGTGCTGCACAGCAAGCACCTCCTCGACGGCCAAGCCCCGCGCTACAAGGCGATCTTCCTGCGCCAATACGAGCGCGTCGCGCCGGGCGTGCTCGAAAAGCTCCAGGCGTACGTCGCCGCAGGCGGGACGCTTGTGGTCGATTACAATTCGCTTCGCGTCGACGACGTGTGGCACACCCCGATCGACGCGGCGGGTTTGACCGGCGTGAAGGCCGCAGGCGCGCGCACCGACCCGCGGCGCGTGGGCAAGTGGGCGACCGAGCCGCGCAAGGTGAACGGCGCGACTGGCGCGCGCATCGCACTCGCCGGCGCGCAGCCCGTGCTCAGTTGCGACGATGGCTCGCCCGCGGTGACGCTCAACCGCGTGGGCCGCGGGCGCGTCTACTTCGTCGCGGTCGAACTCCCATACGACGCGGTTGCGGACCTCCTCGCCCGCATCATCCGCGAGACCGGCGCTTCGCCAGAAATCCTTGTGCGCCGCAACGACGGCTCGCGGCTGCGGTTTTGCGAAAGCCATTTGTTCGGCACGAAGGGCCGTTACGTCGCCATCGTCGGAAACTATGGCGGCGGCGAGCAACGCGTGCGCATCGCTCTGCCCCAGCTTGCCGACGGCTCCTACCGCGTGCGCAACACCGACACGCGCAAGCCCCTCTCCGCCCCCGCCGGCGCGGACACGTGGACGGCCGCGCAACTCCGCCGCGGGCTGGCCGCCACTTTGCGCCCGCTCGACCCGCTCGTGTTCGTGATCGAAAACGCCGCGCTCAACCCTACCCCGCTGCGCGGACTCGCCCCGAAGCGCTCGGCCGAGATCGATTCGGTCTGGGCCAACAGCGATCGTTTCCACACGCGCGTGCTCTTCGAGGCGAACTACCCGCGCATGGACTTCGCTTCGACCTACATTTACACAGCGCGGCGCATGCTCAACGAGGCGGGCTATCAGTGGCAGTTCGCGCTGAGCCAGTACAGCGAAAACCGCGGGCTCATCAAGTGCTTCGACGGCCGGCGGATTCGGGAGTATCGGCTCAGCGATTTCGGCGTGCTCGTGTTCCCTTCGATGCACCTGTGGTCGCATCGGTGGCCGAAGGAAGAGCTGGCCGCGGTGCGGCAATTCGTCGCGCAGGGCGGCGGCGTGCTATTCCTCGGCCGTTCGTTCGACCGCAGCGCCGGCTGGAACGTGCTGCGGCAGTTCGGCATCCGCGACACGAACGACCTCATCATCGACAAGGCCCACGACATCGACGGCGATCCGTACGACGTGACCTACCGCGACATCACGCCACACCCGGCCACGCGCGGGGTGCGCGTGTTTCAGTCGCGCGGCGGTTCGCACATCATCCCGGACGCGCAGAGCACGGTGCTCATCCGCGGCGCAGCGAGCGCGGTGACGCGCAGCGGCAAGGTGACCGCGCCCGTGATCTGCGTCGTGAAAGAGTTCGGCAAAGGCCGCATCGCGGTCGTCGGCGACAACCGTTGGACCGACCCGGTGTTCCTCTCGCAAGCCGACAACGCCCAGCTCTGGCTAGGGCTCATCGACTGGCTCGCGCGCAGGCGATAGCGCTGCGGTGTATGGGACCAGGGGAGCGGCCGCGGTCAAGCCGTTCGTAGTAGGGCGATTCATCGCCCGTCGCTTTGGATGCAAAGACGGGCGATAAACCGCCCTACTACGAGCCTCATCGCCTCGCGCCGCACACATCGACAACATGTCGCCGCGAGATTTGCGCTAAGGGGTTGATCCACACAGCGCCGCGCTGCCCTGCGGCGTCACAGGTTGGGCCAAAACCTCGGCGGCTGCACGTCGAAGCCAAAGTAGAGGAGCGCCTGGAAGGCTCCCGCGCTGAGGAACTCGCCGAGGATCAGGCCGATGAAGAACGGCATGTAGTCCTTGTACTTCTTCATCCCGCCCACCTTGAGCACCGTAAGCTTGATAAGCCACCCAATGAAGATGCCGAGCCAACTCCGGGCGATGCCGTAGTTCGTGGAGAAGACAAACCCAATCGGGTGGAAGGGCCACCAGGCGAACCACTTCTGCATCCACATGAGGAAGAGCGTGAACAGCGCGCCGATCCCCGTGAACACGAGGCGCAGGGGGTTCACGTCCGTGGGGTTCTTGACCTGCGACAGCGTCTGGCCGTAGCCCCAAAGCCGGGGGCTGAGGATCCAACGGCAGTTGTTGGCCCCGCGGGTGTACGCGTTATACGTGAGCGTGATGAACGCTGCGGCGAAACACGCCACGACGACCAGCCCCATGACCCAGGCGAGCCGGCGTTTGCGCGGGCCGATGGCTTCCGAGAGCTTCAGGCCGTTGGCCATGAACGGCATCATTTGCGCGCGCGTGTCGCCGAAGAGGATCATCGTGTGCGCGAGCCACGCGACGTTGTCCGGGCCGAGTGTCTTGGCGCCGATCGTGCGAAGCATAAACATGGCCGGCAGCATGGGGCTCTTGACGAAGATGATGCCGGCCTGCGTGACCGCGCGCGTGAGCGCAATGAGGAGGATGAAGACGGAGAGCATGAAGCCGAACGCGCACCAGAAGCTCATGCCCGCGAAGTTCAACCACTTGGCCAGGAAGAGGAATCCCACGACCGCGCCAATAACCGCGACGCGGTACGGGAGCACTTCGTCCTGATCGGCCGGGGGCGATGAGCGGCGGAAGACCTCGCGCACCGCGGCCCAGATCTGCTTGCGCGCAATCCAGAGCATGGCCAACACGAGCACGATGAGCCCGCCCGCACACTGGTGGGCCATCGGCGGCCGGCTGTAGCTCTGCACGTCGTTGCCTTCGGGCAGAATGCCGAGATAGGTGATGATCCCGTTCTCGACCGTGCAGAATAAGTAGAAAAACCAAAGGCTGAACGCGACGTCGAGGGAGATGAAGTACGAGAAGCCGATGACCGGGAAGTTCACGTCCCACCACACGTTGAACATACCGAGCCCGGCCACGCGGTACCCGCAGAGCTTCGTGAAGGGCACCGTGGGCCACACCGCGTTAAGCGCCTGGAACGTGTGGAAAAACGTGGGCACCGCGGCGCCCAGCCAGAGAAAGCCGTTGCGGTAGATGCTCGGCCGGTCCGGCGTCTCGACTTGGCCCTCGACCATCTCCACCGCGAGCCGGGCGACCGGGTAGGCGAGCCGCTCGTGCTGCACCCACTGCTTGCGCAACACCACGAGCACACAGAGCGACACGAAGTAGAGCGTGAGGATGAAGAGGAGCCAGAAGAATAGCGGCACGGCCCACGCATCCCACGGGATTGACTCGCCCTTGGGCATGCCATCGAAGAACCAGCGGATCGGCTCGTCGCCCTGCGGCGCAAGCCAACTCGGGATGCGCGGGACCATCTCCTCCAGCATGCGCGGGTCGCTCGAGTAGAACGGCGCGACCACGCCCCGCACGAAGAAGCCGCACAAGCCCTCGGTGGGGATCGCCCCGGCCACGAGCACCATGATGAACACGACGACTAACTCGCGCCGCGCCACCGCCCAGGCCTCGCACACCTGCCGCACCATGAGGTTGCCCACGCAGGTGAGCGCGAAGACGATGATAATGCCCGCGCCGCAGTAGTCGCTACAGAAATCGGCGCTGCTCTCGACGAACGCCATGATGCTCACGACGTTGAGCGCAATCGCGCCCAGCAGCCCTACAAGCACCGCGCGCAGAGAGACTCCGCTCTGGCCGGGGGGCTCCATCTCCTCGTGCAGGTCTGTCATTGGCGTGAAGTTACAGGAGGGGCAGGCCCAGTTCAAGGAGAGGACCCCATGGAGCCGCCGCGCAATTTGCGCACGCGGCCGCGCCGGGCTGGTGGAGCCGGGCCTCGATCTTCGGGCGGGCGACAGCGCTGCTGCCAGGGAATGCGGCCTGGGCGTTTTGCATCCGCGGGTCGGCTCCGCCCAATCCCATTAACTTAGGGCGTCGCGCGTCCCGCGTGGCCATCTTGGTTTTTCCATTGGAACACAGGATCCAGCCATCTCTAGCTGGCTCCCGGCCTTGCCACCGCGTTCGCGAGACTTTTCAGCCTTCCTGGGCCAACCGGGCCGTGACGCGAGACTATCGCAGCGGGGGCTCGAAAATGTCGAAGTGCTTCACATTCACATGGCCGTCTCCGACAGCGATCAGATCGAGCACATGCGCTTCGTTCGGCAGGTTCTCGAAGAGGTGGACGCGAAAGTCTCCGCCTTTGCCGCGAAAGTCAACCGCGGGCTTGCAGGCGCGATAAACTTTGGGTGTAGGTCTGATTGTACGTATCCCAACGCGTTGCGTTCTGGAGTTTCAGTTTCGAAGTGGATTCAGGCAGGTTCACAACAAACGTCCCGGCTCTTCGCCTGCGTGCAACCCCTCGCGGACACCGCAGCCCGAAGG
>JAJRTI010000265.1 GCA_024278415.1 Planctomycetota bacterium
CATGAGGTCTCAGTCGTGTGGCATGGGTGAGAGCCCCACAGATGACAAACCCGTCTCGCCGATGCCTTGTTCCCCCTCCTATCCGTGGGCCATGCGAACATCCGTGGGACACTTCCGACTTCCTGCGGCCTGCGGCCCAACGGTCTTACGTGTGGGTAATTGCCCCCACCGACGCGGGGTCGGCGGGGGCGCTATCCCTGTCGCACTCGGCTGAAATGTTACTCCTTCGGCGGCGGGTGCGTGCAATCGAGGCCGAAGAAGAGCCATTGCCCGTCGGTGGTGAGCCGCAGCGGAGTCGCGTGTTCGATACATGGTTGAGACGCGCTGGGGCTGGCGGTATGCTTTGAGCCACGCAACGGCGGCCACGCGCGTGTGGGGGCGTCATGCTGCGAAGTCCTATGCGGAACGACAAAGCTGCCGAGGAGTCCGATCCCATGAAAGCGCCCTTCAAAGTTCTCTACAGCAACGATACGACGCACATTCTGACCTGCAAGAGCCCCTACAACTCGAAGGCGGGGATGGAGCAGGACCCCGACACGGGGCAGTGGGTGTCCCGCCCCTCTCGCTTCACCGCGGAGATGCTGGAGGCGTCTGTGGACGAAACCGCGGGCCGGGGCGTGGACGCGCATATGCTCCAGCCTGGAGTGGGCTGGGTTCCGTGGTGGCGCTCGCGGGTCTATCCATTCAGCGAACACATCAAGTTTATGAAAGAGCGCACCGGACTCGAGCCCTCTGTGAGCGGGTACGCGCAGTACATGGCCGAAGGCGGCGACATGGTCAAGGCCTTCGTCGGCCGCTGCCGGCTCAAGGGCCTGAGTCCGTTCGTGTCGTTCCGGCTCAACGACTCGCACGGCCACGAGTTCGTCAACATGGCCCCGGAGCAGATCCCGAGCTGGGCGTGGCACGTGTTCTGCCCCACCCACGTGAACCACCCGGAGTGGAGGCTGAGCGAGAATCTCAGCGACTGGAACAGCCGCGTGCTCAACTGGGCCATCCCAGAGGTGCGCGAGGCGAAGTTCGCGTTCATCGAAGAGATTATTGAGCAGTACGACATCGACGGCTTCGAGTTGGACTTCATGCGCCACTGCAACTTCTTCCTCCAAGACGCAACCACGAGCGAGCAGCGCGCCGGGATCATGAACGCTTTCATCGGCCGCGTACGGGCCGTGCTCGACCGCACGGCCGCGCCCGGCCAACGCCGCTGGCTGTGTGTCCGCGTGCCGGCGCAGATGTGCGTGCACGACATGCTCGGCATCGACCTGCGCGCGATGACGGACGCGGGCGTGGACATGATCAACCTGTCGAACTACTATTACACGGAGGTGCTCGGCGACGTGGCCGCCGCGCGCTAGGCGGTCGGCGACGCCGCGAGCCTCTACTTTGAGATGTGCCACACAACGCATCAGGAGCTTGCGCCGAACGCCGTACCCGGCTACGACAACACGCTCCAGCGCCGCACCACGCCGGCGCAGTTCTACACCGCCGCGCACCTCGCATACGCCCGCGGTTGCGACGGAGTGAGCACGTTCAACTTTGTCTATTACCGCGAGCACGGCGTGGGCGACCGCGGGCCGGGGAGCGAGCCGCCTTTTGAAGTGTTCCACCATCTCGGCGACTCGGAGTGGCTCGCGCAACAGCCGCAGCACTACTTCCTTTCCGAAGGCTGGGGCCGCAACGGATGCGAATCCCGGCCCATGCCCCGCGCTCTGTCCCCCGGCCAAACGGAAAGCTTCGTCCTCGACGTGGCCCCGCCCGCGGGTGGCTGGAGAAAAGGCGGCCGGCTTCGCATCCAAAGCAATACCCACCTTGGCGCCAGCCAATGGCGCGCGGCGCTCAATGCTGTCACGCTTGAGGAAGACACCGACCGCTCGGAGCCGCACGACAACCCGTATCCCCAGTTGCTGCGCGGCCCCGAAAACCATCGGGCCTGGATCGTGCCGGCCGATCTCCCCAAAGATGGCATGAACACCATCGAGGTCTCGATGCTCGCAGGCCGCTCGCCGGCCAAGCTGGTCTTCCTGGACCTCGCCATCGAGTAAAGTCAAGAGTTGCGCGTCGCGCGTGCACTTTTCGTCGAACGCCGCACGAGTGTCGTGTCACGGCTGAAGTGTCGACCGCGGCGCCACCGCTGTGCAAGCGTCGGAGCGGCCCGCTCGTAGTGGCGACCGTAAGGGCGCCCTCTGCTCCGATGGCGAATCGTCACCCGAGCGGAAGGCCCTTACGGGCCTACTACAAGCGGCCCCGTGTCGCGCCAGGAATCACCTCTTGCATCTCATCCCAGATCGGAAGACGTCCAGGTAGCCGAATTCGCCAGAATCCGGGCAATCTGTGGACCACTTGCCGGACCCCACAAGGAGACTGCACCAATGCGTATACGCAATAGAAGCTGTGATACGAGTCGGATGATGAAGGGGTTGTTGATGGCCTGCCTGATCGGCTCCTTGGCGGTTGCGGCTCGAGCCTCGGAACTGGAGGAGGACCATACGCTGTCGATGGAGTTCGTGACGCCGCACACCGCGTGGGCTAAGCCCTACGCGGGCGGCAAGACGCGGGTGCTGGTGTTCATCAATGGCCGGGGCACGCTGCCGCGCGAGATCATCGAGTTGAAACAGCGCTTCGACCTCGACGCGGCCAGCGTGTATTGGATCCGGGTGATCGACTACGGCAACTCCAAGTGGCTCCACGGCGAGGCGGGCATCCGGCGCATGCAGGAGCTACTGGATCAG
>JAJRTI010000266.1 GCA_024278415.1 Planctomycetota bacterium
CGAACCGCAGCCCGAACGCGATATTCTCGGCAACGGACAAGTTCGGAAAGAGCCAACAATCTTGATAGAGGAAGCCCACTCGCCGGCGTTCCGGAGGCAGATGGGTCACGTCGTCGCCGTGCAAGTGCACTTGCCCCTCGTCGGGCCGGTGGTGGCCGGCCGTGGTTTCGAGGAGCAGCGTCTTGCCGGAGCCCGTCGGCCCCAGCAGCACGAAGTACTCGCCCTTCTCCACCCGCAGGCTCACGTCGCGCAGCGCAAAACCCGGCCACTGCTTCGCCACGTTCCGAAGCTCAATCATCGCAACGCCCCCCGCCGGCCAAGCACCGCGGCCAACGGCCGCATACGCATGAATTGCACGAGGGCAAAGACCCAGACACACATGAGCACGAGCAGGACCGCGATGGGGGTGGACTCGGTGAGGCCGCGCTCGGTGAATCTGTTGTAGATCAGCGTGGGCGCGGTGAACGGCCGATACGCGATGACCACAAGCGAGCCGAACTCGCTGATCGCTCTGGCGCAAGACAGCACCGCGCCGCGCACGATGCCGGTTGCGGCATTGGGCAGCGAGATCATGAAGAACACGTGCCGGGGCGACGCGCCCAGCGTGCGCGCCACGCGCTCCAAGCGCGGGTCGATGGCATCGAACGCGGTCATGGCCGATCGCACGAGGAACGGCGAACTCACGAAGACTTGCGCGATGATGATCGCGGCAATGCTCCCGTCGATGCGCACGCCAAAACACTGCTGCATCAGCGCGCCCACGGGGCTGTCCGGCCCAAGGAGCAACAGCAGCGCAATGCCTACCACCAGCGGCGGAATGAGGATCGGCACGTCGATGAGCATGTCCACCACGCGGCGCCCCTTGAACCGGCCACGCGTCATGGCATAGGCCAGCGGCACGCCCAAGCACGTGACGATGGCGGTGGCCGCGCACTACGTGAGCAGACTGACCTGAAGGGCCCGGCGCACCTCCCAGCCCTCGGAGCCCGCGCCGCCGCTGCCCCGAAACGTGAAGAGCAGCGTCTGGAGCGTGCTCTGCGTGCACAGGTTCAGCACGGGCACGAGCACCACGACCAATAGCAACAGCCCCACCGCGAAGCACACCGCGTGGAACGGGCTCTTCGTGCCGCGGCCGATCTGGGTGACCCCCGCATAGCCCAACGCCGCGATGACAAAGGCCGGGAGCGAGAACGGAGCGAGCAGCACAAAGCATGCGACAAAGAGCAGCACATAGCCCGTCAACACGGGGCGATGGAGGACCGCCGCGTAGAGCAACACGAACAGTGCAAACAGCAACGGCGCCTGCACGAGCCAAACGAGCATCCAGAACAAAGCGAGATAGCCGGCCAGCAAGACCAATTGGATCCCAGGCCCGCGCTCCTTTGTGCCCAGCGCGAAGTTCAGCAGGAAGAACAAGTTCCCCGCCGCCAAGACCACGGCCAACACGCCCTTGGCCTCCGGCAGCTCGACGGCCGTCGCGCGGGCAAGGTGCTCCCGCAGAGCTGCGCTCCACAGCATGGCCTGGTGCCCCACGACCATCGCCACCCCCAAAGCCAGCACCGCGCCGCGCGTGGCACGGCCTATGGGGCTTTGAGGGTCACCAGACATTCAAGCTCCTGGGGAAGGTGGCTGCCAACGGCCAACGCCGGCCTCACGGCCTCCACGTCGCAGGCCGCCAGTATCTCCGCTCCCTCATCGGACACCAACAGCTTCACGAAGTCGATAGCAAGCTGCTTGCTCGGCGCGTCGTTGAGCACCGCGATGCCGTAGACGATCGGCCGGCCAATTCGCTTGATTGTCCTCTGCTTGCCCGCGCCTGTCAACTGGACACTGGCCTGCGCGTAGCGCTTCGCCATGGCTATGCGGCCCAAGTTGATCGCATCCGGCAGACGCAAGACGCGTAGCCCATGCTGCCGGGCTTGCGACAGGTACACGAACACGTAGTCCAGCCCTCCCGGGGCTTCGAGCAGCGGGAGCAGTTGGTTCGCATCTGGCCGGATGTTCCGTTCCGGGCAGCGCGCTTGCATCGCGGCAAGGATCCCTTTCGCCGGCCGACGCTGATAGTGCAGATCGGCCAACTTGAGCATAAGCATGGTCCGGTAGCCGGCGGGATCGATGTTGGGATCCGCGTGCCCGAACTCGACGCCATCTCGGCAGAGCACCTCAAACCAATTGTCCGCGGTGAGTTCCGAACCATACTTGCTCATGCCCGTGTACGCGATGGCAATCTCGTTCCTGGCAAACCGCACGCACCACGAGCAGCGCTGGGGCATGAGAAGATCCTCGATAAGCAGCTCATCGGCGGTCGCGATGATGTCGGCCTTCCGGCCCAGGTCGAGAATCTTGCGCACCGCGAGGTTGCTGCCACTGGCCTCGCGTATGACCGCGACGTTCGGGTGCGACTCCCGAAACTTCGCTTCAAGCCGCCGGAAGGGCACGACAAGGCTGTCGGCGTGGAAGATCACGAGTTCCTTTGCGCGCTCGCGGCCACAGCCCGATAGCCCGGCCATGAGGATGGAGAGCGCGCAGACGCCTCGCCACGCCAAACACCCTGATCGGCCGCGGCTCATTCCTCCATCTCCTTGTCACCACCTTCGCCGGACAGCCGCGCCACGGCATCGCGGGCATGCTTGGCGACCTCTGCGTCCGCGTCCTTCACGAGCGGCTCCAGCACGGACAGGTAGCGGGAGTCGCCCGATTCGCCCAAGACTTTCGCGGCGGCCGACCGCACGCGCGCGTTCGCATCTGGCGCGGCCCCCAACAGCTTCGCCACGGCTTCGAGCGACTTGGGCTCGCCGATCCTCCCAAGCGCCTCCACGGCCGCATAGCGAATCGTCCAATCGCGATGCTTCAGCAGCCCCGCCAGCGCCGGGGCCGCGTCGTCGTTGCCGGGCTGGCCCAACGCCCAGGCCGCGCCCCGCACGCGGCTGGCGTTCTGGCCTCCCAGCGCCTGCGTCAGTGCGACCACTGCGCGGGCCCGCTGCTTCACGAGCCGCTTCAGCGCCGCGGAACGCACGCTCACGTCTGGATGGTCCAGTTTCCGCACCCAATCGCTGGGTTCGTTGGAGAGTGTGGCCATGGCGTCTTCCGTGCCGCGTGCGGTGCGATCAGACGCCCACCTCTCCCGCAGGGCCTTCGCCAACAGCACCAACACCACAACCCCCATCACGCCTACCGCGGCCCAGATATCCCACCGCCGAGACTTGACGACTCCATCGACCTTCTCATGCATGGGCCGATCATCGCCCACGGCCTCGATGTCCTCCGGTTCCCGATCGCCCGTCTGCCAGAGCAATTGCAGACTCCGCGGGGCCACGATGAATTTGCGCACCTGGGGCTCGCAAAGATCCTTTAGCACTTCAGCCGCTTGCGTTTCGCCCACTCGCCCCTGCTGGATCAGGCGGTCCGCGATCTCAACGGGCCGGCCGACCCCACCGGCCGCAATGATCGCCTGCTTGCGGCGCTCGATGGTGCTCTCGCGGATGATTCCCCGGCGCACGCACTCTTTCAAGAAGTCCTTAGCTGGCACACTTGCGCCAATTGTCGTGATCGCGGCCTTCTGGTAGTCGTCGATCTTGCGGCGCTTGCGCAGCAGCTCGGCCATGGGCCAGTGCATCGGATCATCGTCGGCAACCGACCGCTGCCGTTCGAGGCTGCGGTCCAACTCCTCCTCGGAGATCATCTCCGCCCACACGGCGATATATCCGCTTCGAAGATCGTCGTAGCTTAGCGACATAGAAACAATTGAACCCGTATGAAGAGACTACGCACTTCGCCCTTTCGGACGATATGGGTCATCTTGGTTGACGCCACTGCTGGGCTTGCCCCAGCAGAGCGATGATTGCCAACTACTGCGCAGCCCCCCCTTCCTGTTTCCCCGTTTCCTGGCTGCTCGGCATGCCGGGCAGCCAGAAAACGGGGGGGGCACCGGCGAGTAGTCGGCAATCCTGTGCCCCCTGGGCGGCCTGCGGCCCCCGCCGCCCAGCGACACGGGGACAAGCCCCAATGGTGCGAACTTAAGCATTGGATGGCCTTCGGAAGCCCCAACGAGGGGCGACAGTGAATAGCCCAAGGCGTAAGCCTTGGGTAAGCAACAGGCAACGGCGCCAAAGCCTCGTAGAGGCGACAGTATGCCACGTTCGCACGGTACTGTCGCCCCTTGCGGGGCTCTGTGAACGCCACGATCAGCGTTCCCAAGGCTTACGCCTTGGGCTATTGACTGCCGCGCCTACGGCGCTGGAGAACGCTAAGTCAGCGCCATTGGGGACAAGCCCCGTTCTGGCGCGCAACCCAGGCAAGCCGCGAATTCGCTTTAGGCTTCCTGGTGTAAGAGTCTGCGGCGACCAGCCACTCACCGACGCTTGAAAAGCTCCTCGGTGCATTCGCCGGGCGTGAGCGAATCGACATGCCCGTCGGCAAAGAGCGCTTGAAGCTGGCCGAAATGCCTATACGCGTTGTAACGCTTGAACACCCAGGCGTATCGGGCACAGAACTTCACCCTGCCCGTATCGCTACGGCCAATATCCGCGAAAAGCACGACCGATGACGGCTTGCGGATGCTCGACAGCGCCCGCTTGCTCCAAGTGCAATTGCAGGCATAGCTCAGTTCGTACACCGACACCGTCATGGGCCGGCGGTCGGCTGGACACTTCAGAATCTCCGGCGGTGGCGTCCGGTCATTATTCACGATCAGATCGCCAATCCAGCGTGTCCCCTCGAGCCGCGGAAGCAGCCCGTCGTTTTCGTCCGTGTAGAAAACGAGATACTTATAGAGTTGGTTCAGATTGTGCACGCAAACGGCCTGCGCCCCCTTGTCC
The DNA here is from genome assembly GCA_024278415.1 of Planctomycetota bacterium. The sequence continues at coordinate 4,818 of JAJRTI010000266.1, forward strand.
CTCGCCCGCACGATGACCGCCAGGAGGATCGCGCTCAGAATGGCAAGGATGCCGACGACGACCAGCAACTCCATCAAGGTGAAACCGGCCTTCGGCTTGCGCTTTGTCATGGCCAACTCCTGAGCTACACGTCTTGGCAAGCCCTGATTATAGCCACAAGCGCCAAGACCTCAAGCATGGAGTGCGCCGGCTCGACGGCGCTTTGGAGCGCAGCGGGTCATGGAGTGCGCCGGCTTGACGGCGCTTTAGATCGCAGCGGGTCATGGAGTGCGCCGGCTTGACGGCGCTTTGGAGCGCAGCGGGCCATGGAGTGCGCCGGCTTGACGGCGCTTTAGGTCGCAGCGGGCCATGGAGTGCGCCGGCTCGACGGCGCTTTAGGTCGCAGCGGCTCATGGAGTGCGCCGGCTTGACGGCGCTTTAGATCGCAGCGGGCCATGGAGCGCGCCGGCTCGACGGCGCTTTGGAGCGCAACGGGCCATGGAGTGCGCCGGCTTGACGGCGCTTTAGATCGCAGCGGGTCATGGAGTGCGCCGGCTTGACGGCGCTTTGGAGCGCAGCGGGCCATGGAGTGCGCCGGCTTGACGGCGCTTTAGGTCG
>JAJRTI010000267.1 GCA_024278415.1 Planctomycetota bacterium
CCCAGGGTTGCGAGCTTCGCTCGCGAACCCTGGGCTGATATCCGGAATCCCGTTGGGATTCAGATACCCCAACACGCGGCGTTGCACGGAAGCTTTGACAGTATTCCGGTATCTGGCTGTTGTACTTGGCTGAAGTGTTACGTCATTTCAAAGGCCGAGAACGATCCTCTTGATCCCCTCGCGCATAAGGGGAACGTTGAAGTTGAGCAGCAGGCCGAGCTTACAGCCGGTGAGTTTCAGGTAGGTTAGCATCTGTGCCTCGTGAATGGGAGCGAGTTCGCGCACGGCTTTCAGTTCGACCACCACAGAGCCAGCGACAATCAGATCGGCACGGAACCCGCACTCGAGGCTGACGCCCTTATACTTGATCGGGATGTCCTTACTCCTGCTCGAAGGGCACTTCACGCAGAGCCAGTTCGCGAGCAAGACATCTGGCGTACGCTGACTCCAGCAATCCGGGGCCAAGATGTTTGTGCACTTCGATCGCAGCGCCAATGATCACATTCGAAAGAGCGTTCTCATCCATCGCGGGTCTCCTATAGCATAGACGCTTGGGGGCGACCAGTCTCGATGCCCATCAGAACTCTCCTCTCACTCCTTCCTCCTCCCTTCCTTTCTCCTCTTCTCTGCGCCCCCTTTGCGTCCTTCGCGCCTTTGCGGTTGAGATCCTACTCCGCCCAGATAGGGCTCGACCATGCCATGTGGCCATTGGCTTGGGTGATGCGGGCGTAGTAGTAGTCGCCAGGCGAGGCGGCGTCGGCGAAGCTGCACTCCGCCGTGCACATGCCCTGCGGAACGAGGCGATGGACAATGAAGCACTCGCAGGGGAAGCGGTCGGTGAACTCGATGGCCGATGTCGCCATGAGGTCGCCGAGCCTGAACGAGTAGTCGCGCTTCATGGGCGAGTCGAAGGACAGGTGCAGGGTCGATTCCGCGTCGCCCTCGATCTCCAGCACGACCGCGTTCGTCGGCGTCTCCGCAAAGCTGCCTTGCCGGCAGGTGTACGACTCCCAGCGACACGTCGTATCGCTGATCTCAACAACGCGGTTGCGCCGTTCTTCATCAAGCGGGCCGCTCTGGAAGCAGGGCATATGGCGTCGAATGCGGCCATCGCTGACGCTCGCGAGCACGCGCCAGTCCGCGGTGCGCGGAATGCCGAGCGCGGTCCACGGTCCCCAACCGAACTCGATGCGGCACTTGACCGGCGCCGCGAAGGGATCGCTCAGGTCGGCGTGGTCCTCGGGGAAGTAGCGAAACGCGACGCGGTTGTTCTTGAGCACCTCGACCATGGCCACGTCGTCCCAGCCATCGACCCAGACGTTGATGGTGTGCCGCCCTTTGGCAGGGATCGTCGAGCCCATGATCGCTCCGTCGATGTCGAACATGAGGCCAATGCGGTCCCCGGTCACTCCGTAACACCGCCGCGCCCAGAGCGCGTCCCAGATCGCGGCGCGGGTCTGCGACTCCGCGTAGACCGCGGCGAGGCCCTCGCCGTACGCGCCGGGGTAGCCGAAGTGGTCGTCGGTCGAGCAGATCACGCCGAGCTTCTTGCCGATGGACAGGCCGTGCTGGAGCGTGTTGTGGGTCGTGCGCGGGCCGTTGGTGTGGCGGATGTAGGGCCAGGGTCCGCGGTCGCGCTCCGCGCCGCCGTGCTCGGAGAAAATCTCGATGATCGGCGACACCGCCTCGTCGACGCCGTCCCACTTCACCCCCCTACCTGGCGGCAGGCCGCAGCGGTACCCAATGTGGTGCGGGATGAGCAGCGCGCGGCTCGCCTTGGCGTGGTCGGTCAGTTCGCCAATGTGGCTCGCGTGCACGAGTTCGCCATCGTCGCCTGGGTAGAGCACACTGCGGTCGCCCCACTGTGCGGAGTGCCATTCGTATCCAAGGAACGCGACAAACTCGCCGTCTTGGTTGGCCTCGGCCATGAGGCGTTGGGTCGTGGGCCACTGCTCCGTGTGGTAGTCGAAGCCCTCCTGCCACTTGAGATGGCCGTCGTTGGGCATGTCCGGCATGTCGTGCCAGTGTGCGTGCCCGGTGAACGCGAAAAAATCGAGGTGGCTCTTGGCAATCTCGATCGTGCGTTCGAGCGATCCCTTGGAGTAGTGGAACAGGCCGACGCTGTTGTGATTGTGGGTGTCGCCCCAGTAGAGCTGATAGGCCATCTGCGGTTCTCCGTGCGCGAGGCGCGATACGATGCGCCGGGGCGGTCCGAATCACACCGCGGCGACGTAGTACACTCCTGCTTCTCGTTCCTCCGGGCGAACGGCTCCCCTCGCCACCAACACGCCAATCAGTTCATCTACCACGGCCCGGTCGAGCCCCATCCCCGCCGCGAGGTCGTCCGCGGTGCAAGGCCGCCGCTTGAGCGTGTCCAGCACGTCTTCCGGTGTCGCGCTGCGCCGCGATTGCTCATGGACGCGGCTGTAGTCCGCGACGACCTCGACCGCGAGCCCGGTCGCGGCCGCCAGCATTTCCTGAATCTGCTGCATCCGCTCCTCAGGCACCCGGCGCACCCCCGCGTCCGCGGTGGGCCGCACCGCGGTGTTGAGCTGCACCTTGTCCGGCTGGATGCGCGCGACGAGTTCGCCGAGCTTCGCCACGTGCGCGTCGCTCGAGTTCACATCGTCGAGCACGAACACTTCGAGCCACATCTGGCCCGAAAACTCGCGGCGGAACGCGATGAGCCCGTCCACAATGCGATCGAGCTTCAGCGAAGGATGCGGCCGGTTGATCGCCTCGAACGTGGGCTGGTCCGCCGCGTCGAGTGACGGCATAACGATGTCCGCCTTCGCGCAGGCCGCGCGCACGCTCGGATCCCACAGCAGGCTCCCGTTGGTGATGATCGCGACCGGGATGTCGGTCTGCGACTTGATGCCGTCGATGATCTCCCCGAGCTGGCTGTGAAGCGTGGGCTCGCCGGAGCCGGCGATGGTGACCACGTCGGCCTCCACGCCCTCGTCGAGCTTGCGCTTGAGGCTGGCGAGCACGGCATCCTTGGACGCCAGGTCCGCGCGGGCCTCGGTCTTGCAAGTCGTGCGGCCGATTTGGCAATACGTGCAATCAAACGTGCAGGTCTTGGGCGGGATCAGGTCCACGCCCAGGGACCGGCCGAGCCTGCGCGAGGGCACGGGGCCGAAGACACCGGCTTTACCTGTGAGAGCTTCTTGTGGCATGCGGGAAAGTGACTGGTCACTGGCTACTGGTCATTGGTCATTGGTCGCGGATCACGCGTCACGCGTCACGAATCCAACGTCGCCCTATCATCCCCACCCTCTGTCAGAGCCCGAAGCCCGCCGTACGGCGGACGGCTTCGGCTACAGGCTACGCGCTTTGTGCACGGCAGGGGGCGAGCGCGGAATACACGTGCATGAAGAGCGCCAGCAGGCGGCCGCCATTCACGAGCCGTTCGTCCTGTTGTGTCATGGTGCACGTCGCGGTTGCGACCACTTTCAGCTTGTTGTCGGTCTGCGTGACCGACTTGATCTGCATGCCAGCGATCTGGGCCGACGCGTCGACATGCTCACTCGCGCCTGCAAAGCCGGGGTAGCTGCTCGCGTCGAGGATCAGCGTCAGCGTGAGGTTCTCGGTGTGCTTCTCGTTCACCTTCGTGCGCTTGCGCTTGCGTTTCTCCTTGCGCTTGACCGTCTGCTTCACGCCGATCTGAAACTTGTTGCCATCGTAGAGCGAGCCCTTGGCCAGGAACCACTCGTCCTCGTAGACCTTTTGCACGATGGTGGAGAACATGCCGCCGTCCTTGGACACGAGCGTGCCGTGCTTGGCATAGGGCTGGAAGCTCACCATGACGCTGCACTTGGCCTTGGGCGGGATGTCCTTGCCCACCACACTGAACAGTTTCACAGCGGTGTCGACCTTGCGGTCGTCGAGGTCCTGTGACGAGAGCCGCGTGGTGATGACAACCATGGTGATGAATGCGACGAACAGCACGGCCGTCAGACCAATCAGCACCGGATTGCCATCGCTCGCGGCCGCGCCGATTCCGCTCAGGATCATCGCTGCGCCGACACAGGCACAGCCAATGCCCGCCTTCTTGCCTTTGGCCTCGATGGTCTTGTCCTGCTGGTGGAGCGCTTGGAGTTGCTCGTTGAGTTCTTGGACCTTGCCGCTAGCTTCGAAGATGACCTTGGACATGGCGCTGCCTCTCTAACGGGTTGTGGTTGTCCCGTGCATGGACGTGGCACGAAGATTATAATGCGCTGCTTGCCACCTGCGCAAGCGCTTGAGTCGGTTTTCGGTTGTCGGTTGTCGGCGGCAAGAACCGAACACACACCACTGAAAGCGCACAGTCCCCACGTCTCCCATGCAAATCCTCTACGCGTCATTCGACCCAGTGCAGGCTCCTAAAGGAGCGAGCACGCATATCACGCATTTCGTGCGCGCCCTAGCGCCACAGGTCGGCCGCGTCAAGCTCATGACGCTGCCGCCATCGCCGGGCTTCGGCCGCCTCGACGAAGACGGCATCGCGCACGCGGCTATCGATGCAAAGGAGGCGAACTTCCTCGACCGCTCGATGGCCTTCCGCGACGCGGTGGCCGATGAACTCGCGAACCACGCGTACGATGTCATCCACGTGCGCTCGATCTGGGAGGGCATTCCTGCCGCATTGGCCGCCAAGCGCACCGGCGCGCGGCTCGTGTACGAAGTCAACGGCCTGCCCAGCATCGAGCTGAAGTATCATTACCCCGGCGTAGGCGAAAACGCCTCCCTCCTCGCCAAACTGCGGGAGCAGGAGACCTTCCTCGCACGCGAGGCCGAGCTGCTCGTGACACCGTCAGGCGTGACACGGGATGCGCTCGTGGCCATGGGGGCCAATCCGGAGCGGGTCGAGGTCATACCAAACGGCGTGGACGTCGAGTTGTTCAAGCCGGCGCCGGCCCAGGCCACGAGTGCGACGCTGCGAGTGCTCTACCTCGGCACGCTCGCGCCATGGCAAGGCATCGACACGCTCTTCTCGGCGGTCAAGAAGGCTGCGCGGGACATCGACATCTCGCTCACGGTCGTCGGCTCGGGCCGTCGGAGCTGGCTCAAACGCTACACAAAGCTCGCGCGGCGCATGCACATTGGCGAGTGCGTCCAGTTCGTGCCGCACGTCGCCCACGACCACGTGCCACGGACCATCGCGCAGGCCCACGTGTGCGTCGCACCGCTCACGCGCAGCGACCGCAACACCAAGCAAGGCTGCTGCCCGATCAAGGTGCTCGAATACATGGCCTGCGCCAAGCCGGTCATAGCGTCACGGCTCCCGGTCGTGCGGGAGTTGGTCGACGACGAGCGCACCGGCCTGCTGTTCAAGCCGAACAACGCGAACCACCTCTGCCACAAGCTCCTCGCGCTCGCCGGCGCACCCGAGCTTCGCGGTCGGCTCGGCGCCGCGGCGCGGCAGGAGGTTGTCGAGCGCTTTACCTGGGCAAGAGCCTGTGGACAATTGGTGGGAGCTTACCGTAGACTTCTGGACCTTGGTCCGTGAACCCTAGGAGCGGAGGAGCGACGATGGCCGCATTCGCCAGAATGCGGGAAATCGTGAGCCACTCGCCGGTTGGCCCGCATGCTGGCGCATGCGGCTACGAGATGAGGAGAGAGCTATGACCGCTGACGGTTTCGCCAATGCGCCCATCTTCTTCGCACCGAACCGCGCGTGGCGCTGTTACCTCGGGGGCGCGCTGCTCGACGAGTTCATCACCGGCCAATCGGGAGCGGACGGGTACTTCCCTGAGGACTGGCTCGCATCCGTCACGCGTGCGCTCAACGGCCCCAACAGCCAAGGCCCGGAAGAGGG
>JAJRTI010000268.1 GCA_024278415.1 Planctomycetota bacterium
ATGGCCGGTGAAGAAACATCGGCGTACTTGGATCGTGGGCAGCCCTTCCGCGTAGCAGCGGTCGAACATGACGCTCTCGCTCGCCAGCTTGTCGATGTGCGGAGTCTGCACGTGGCTCATGGCCTTGTCCGGGCCGACGCAATCCGCACGCAGGCTATCGATACAGATGACGATGATGTTGGGTTGCATAGTGTGTGCTCCAAGGTGGGTGCGTTCGGAGTCCCGCCTGTAGGGCCGTCGCAGCAAAGCGAGGCGGCCGGCTTAGGCGGTCCGGTTCTAATGCTCTCGGTACGGACGCGGCATTCTATCGCCGCGTTCCGTGCACGTCCAGGCATGGCGGCGAGGCAAGCGGCTCTGGCGGGGGGGCAGATTTCCCAATCTGTCAAGGAGCCGCAGCCCCATAATTTGAGGCGGGGAGGGCCTACTCGCGTGGAAACAGCGTCTTCTGCCGCTCCCAGTCGTCGACCTTGATGTCGAGTTCGATCTTCGCGCTGTAGAGCTGGCCCTCGTCGCGCTTGCGTCTGTACGATTCGATCACCGTCGCCAGCGACGGGCGGACCACGTCGTCGTGGACCAGGCAGTCGTTCACGGTGACCTGCACCGGCTTCGCGAGGTCGGCCATGGACGAGCTGAGCCACAGGGTGAAGCGGTCAACGTTGTGTGTGCGGATCGAGAAGCGATTGTCGCCGTTGTTCACCGCGTGGACTGTGCCGCCGTGGACGCGGATCGTGCGGTGCCGGAAGTCGGTGGTGCAGTACGACGGCGTGGATTCGGTGGGCTCGAAGTGGTCGGTCTCGAAGGAGCCGAAGTGGGTCTCGTCGATCGAGATCCAGTAGTGGTGCGGCGAGTCGTATAGTGCGAAGGCGCCCTTCTTGGACGCGGTCACCACGCGCGAGGGGAAGGGATCGCGTGTGCGGTACTTGGCGTACTCCAGATACTCGACACAAGCCTGGCGCGCATCGGGGTCCGTGAAGGAGTGGCCGCCTGGGTGCTCGCGATACGTGTGGGGGATGTGAAACCCGCTGAGGATGGCGCTGGCCATGCGCGCGAACGGCAGGTCCGTGAATCGCGGCCGTTCGCCCGGCACGGCATCGCGGACTCCCTGCATGATGTAGAAGTCCACGTTGCGCAGGCCCTCCCAGAAGCCGTAGTACCACGCGCCGGCATGGGCCGCGGTGCTGGCAAACCGATCCCCAATGGTCTGCACGGTGTGATACGTGCCGAACCCGCCCATGGACTGGCCGAGGATGTTGACGCGATTCGGATCGATGTTGTAGCGGTACGACGCTTCCTCGATCACCGCAAGGATGTAGGCATCGGACTCCGGCGTAGACCAGCGCTTGTGGTGGGGCAGCAGCAAGTTGCCGGGAGCGACTGACACGTACGGCATCGTCCTTAGTTCCGGCGCGAACCCCTGCCCGGCCGGCTCGCTCGGCTCCTGGAGCCACCGTCGGCCAGCGTCCCGAGGGGTGTTGTTGCCGCCGCCGTGCAGGAGCACGAGCAAGCCCATGGGGCTCTTAGGACTGTAGGGGGCGGGCACGAGGAAGTTGAGGACCTCATCGGGATAGCGTGCCCGCAAGTCGGGGCGCTCGAAGCGGGCGTCCAGAATCGTGCCGGTGGGGCGGCCGTCGCGGTCGCGCATGAGGCTCGACTGGACGAACGCGATGGGGTCGTCGGGCTCCGACTCGAAGGGCGGGATCTCAAGCGGGTCGCTGGGGTCGTAGAGCACGGAATGCACTTGTGCAGCGAGATTGCTCATGGGGTAAGTGTCTCAGGAAGGGCAACGGAATCAGGGAACGGAATGGGAAGGCAACGGAATTAGACGGCAACGGAATCAGAAGGGAAGGGAATTAGGGAACGGAATACTGAATGGGATCATCGGATTGTCTTGAAGGTGATGTCGTGGTTGATCATGTTGACCCATTGGATGGCTCTGAGGTCTGTGTGGCGGAGTAAGCGTCGCAGGTGTTCTTCGTAGAAGTGTGGTTTGTCTTTGACGGCTGTCATCTCGAACGCGGTGGTGTCGTCGAGTAGCTTCACCTTCTGCCTGCCAACTACTTGTGAGCCAACGATGAAGTCTACCTGTGTCTCCGCGGTTTCGCGGCCACCGAGGAAGTGGATGATCGCTTCCTGGTAAAGGCTGACGCTGAGGAAGCCGCCCCAGTTCTGAAACAAGGCCACAGCCATTTGCTTGAACCAGCTACAGTGATCGCCGATGGGTCGCCAGCCGTGTTCGTGGCAGTGAAGCTGCCGGCGCTTCTTGGGAGTCAACTGCGTCAAGACGCGCTGTCCCTCCACAGATTCCGGGCGCATGTTGATGAGCTTGCCGTGATGGAGACCAGCCATGAGCAGGTAGTTGATGATCTGCTGCTTGTGCTCGGCTGTCAGGGCCTCAACTGTCTTGAGTTCCAGAACGATACCTTGGTTGACCAGGAGATCAAGATAGTAATTCTTCTCGAAGCTCTCATACGTGACCCGAATGGGCGCTTCTCGGATCACTGACGCAAGGCCGGATGCCTCACACCGGGACGCCAGAAGGCTCTGATAGATCCGTTCATCGCACAGCCGTCCCTGGGCGTTGTGAATCTCGTACGCAAGGCCCATCACCTGGTAGTCAACCCTGTCGAACTCAGCGTCACTCACCGGCGCCAGAGGGACCTCCATATGGATGGGCATCGCTCACATTCCTCCGCGTCCGTCCATTCTGAAAGCTACTTCTCCGTTTCCGATTCCGTTGCCGTCAAATTCCGTTGCCTCTCCCTCCCATCCTCATCCCGGGTGCGACGGATTATGTCCTCACGGCTGTGGCAAAGTCAACGCGCCGCGCCCGGCGCTGGGCCGGCCCCGCCACCACGGCGACATCGATGCGCCTGGATTCTACGCATGCGCGAGGCCCTCATCATCGACGGAGCCCAGCACCATGCTTATGGCCGCGGCTCCGTGCACCAGCGGCTTCGTGCTGTGGTTGGGCGCCGCGGACCGCGCGAGCCTACGTTGGTAGCGCGCACGTCAGTGCGTTGAGGGAGTCATGGATGAACGAGTGGAAGGGGAAAGCCTATGCGGCAGCATTCCAGTATTCCCCCCGACCTTCCAATGCTTCATCCAGATGCAACGGCAGGCTCTGCGCCAGCTTGGCGCCCTGTTGGGCGCGATATCTTCAGCCCCCCTGAACCCTGTGGGCGATTCCCTAGTGTCCCGTCCCGCAATTACGTGCACATATCCGGGTAGTGGGCCGCGCCCAATGCCATTCACTTAAGGATCACTTCGCCCGCGAAATCTACGGCGCATGAGCAACCGCGCACTCCTTGGCCAGCTTTAGCTGGCCTG
>JAJRTI010000269.1 GCA_024278415.1 Planctomycetota bacterium
ACGGACGAGACCGGCGTGCTCGCGTCGTTTTCGCTGCCCCACGTGAAGGACTTCAAGTGGCAGCTCGACAAGCCGGAGCAGGCGGAGCGCTACCGGAAGCTCACCGAGTGGCTGATCCGCCGCGTGCAAAACCACCCCAGCATCGTGGCGTACGCGATGAACCACAACGCAACCGGCTACTTCGGCGACCAGAACCCGCTGAAGATGGACGGCGTGTACGACTTCGACGCGCCGCTTGCCCAGCAGAGCGACGGCCGGTCCCGGGGACGCCTGCGCACGCGCGCCCAGGCCGCACGCGCGGCGGCTATCGCCAAGCAGCTCGATCCCACGCGGCCGGTCTACCATCACCAGTCGGGCAACCTCGGCGACATGCACACGGTCAACATCTACCTCAACTGGGCCCCGCGGCAAGAGCGCAGCGACTGGCTCGAACATTGGGCGACCCGCGGCGTGAAGCCCGTGTTCTTCGTCGAGTGGGGCTTGCCGCATATCTCGTCATGGTCCAGCTACCGCGGCCCGCAATTCATCTGGCGCTGCGACGCGTTCCAACAGATCTGGGACTCCGAGTTCGCGGCCCCGTACTTGGGCGAGGCCGCGTATCGCATGACCCCCGGGAAGGTGAAAGCGCTCGAACTTGAGGAGCGTCTGTGGGCCGGCGGCAAGCCGTTCCGGTGGAGCACGCTGTGCGGAGGCATCCGCTCCGAAGAGTCGACCCACTTCCGCGTCCAGGCCGCGTTCGCGGACGACAATTGGCGCTCGCACCGCACCTGGGGCGCGTCCGCAATGTTGCCCTGGGACCAGGGCAGCATGTGGGCGCGCGTGAAGCAGACGCTCCGCCGCAACGCTCCCGGCAAGTACGACAACCTCCAGCAGCCCGGCATTGTGCCCGATGGGATTCTGCCCGGCAGCCAGTACATCTATGAGGCCGACCCCGCGGCGTTCGAGCCCACGTCCCTCGGCCGCAGTTTCCTGCGATGGAACCGGCCGTTGCTCGCGTACATCGCCGGCGGGCCCAAGCGCTTCACCGAGAAGTCGCACAACTTCCTGCCAGGCGAGGTGGTCCGCAAGCAACTCGTCATCGTGAACGACGCGCGCCGCGACCGCGCCTGCTCGTTCAAGTGGAGCCTCGACCTCGCGCCCGCTCTCACGGGCAAGGGAACGGTGAAGGTGCAACCCGGCGACAAGGCGCTCATGCCCGTGGCGATTCGGATTCCCGACGACGCCAAGCCAGGGCAGTACACGCTCTCGGCAACGTTTTCGTTCGACACGGGTGAGACGCAGACGGATGCGTTCAAGATCGACGTGTTGCCGCCGCACGCGCGTCTCGCGCTTGCGTCTAGGGTTGCGCTGTACGATCCCAAGGGCATGACCGCGAAGCTGCTCGACGGCCTCGGCGCGAGGTATGACAAGGTCGCCGCGGCCGCGGACCTTCGCGGCTACGACATCTTCGTCGTCGGCCGGGAAGCGTTGTCGAATGGGGAGCCGTTGCCCGGCGCGGCGCGCGTGCGGGAAGGGCTCAAGGTGCTGGTGTTCGAGCAAACCGTGGACACGCTCACGAATCGGCTCGGCTTCCGTATCAACGTCCACGGCATGCGCGCCGCGTTCGCGCGTGCGCAGTCGCACCCGGCCCTCGCCGGCCTGGCTGACGCGCACCTGCACGACTGGCGCGGGGCTTCGACGCTGACGCCGCCCTACTTGGACCTGCCCGCGATCGAGACCGCCAACCCGAAGTGGAAGTGGTGCGGCTTCACCAACACCCGCGTCTGGCGCTGCGGCAACCATGGCGCCGTCGCGTCCGTGCTCATCGAGAAGCCGGCCCGCGGCAACTGGCTGCCTCTCGTCGATTGCGGCTTCGACCTCCAATACGCGCCGCTGCTCGAGTGCGTCGAGGGCCGCGGCCGGATCGTGTTCTGCCAACTCGACGTGACCGGCCGCACGCAGGCGGATCCCGCGGCGCAGCGCATAGGCAGACGCCTGCTGATGTATCTTGACACGGCGAAGCCGGCCGCCACGCGCAACGTGTCCTACGCCGGCGACGAACGCGGCGCGGATCTGCTGAGCAAGCTCGGCATCCGCTTCGTGAAGCTCAGCGGCCGCGCTCCCTCCGGCGCGGACTTGCTCGTCGTCGGGCCCGGCGCACCGCGCATCCCCGGCCTCGACGCGGCGCTCAAGGCCGGACTGAACCTGCTTTGCCTTGGACTGAGCAGCGACGACCTGGAGCGTATCCTTCCGGGCCGGATCAAGACCCAGAAACAGACGGCCGTCTCAACGCTCATCAAGCGGCTCGACCTGCCGGCGTACGCCGGCATCTCCAACGCCGAACTCCACTGGCGCACCAAGCCCGCTATCGCCGCTCTGGTGGAGACGTCGCCGACCTCGAACGAAGCGCTGAAGGTGATCCCTGCCGGCAAGGGCTCCATCGTGCTCTGCCAAGCCGCGCCCTGGATGTTCGATTACGCGGCCAAGCCCTACCTGCGCACGACGTATCGCCGCAACGTGTTCCTCGTGTCCCGCCTCCTCGCCAACCTCGGTGCGCGCGCGGACGCGGCGGTGTCCGCGAGGCTCGCGGCGCGGCCGGCTCTGTTGGACTGCCCGCTCGACAAGGGATGGCGCGGCAAGGTGGACCGCAAAGGCGTGGGCCGCGCCGCGGGCTGGTGGAAGCCCGCGTTCGATGACTCGGACTGGCGCGCCATCGACGTGCCGGGCCAGTTCGACAGACAGCGCGCGGAGCTGGCCGACTACAACGGCCTCTTCTGGTACCGCAAGCGCTTCGCGACCCCGGCCAACATTGGCGCGGGCGACCTGACCCTCTACCTCGGCCCGGTCGACGACGAATCGTGGGTGTGGCTCAACGGCCAGTTCCTGGGCGAGACCACGAAGAAGAACCGCCCCAAGGACTACTGGGCCTTCCCGAGGCGATTTACGATCAGGCCCGGCATGTTGCGCCGCGACGGGGACAACGTGGTCGCGGTGCTCGTGAACGACACGTACCAGACGGGCGGCATCACCGGCTCTCCCCGCCTGCATCGCCAGGGGCCGTGGCTGTCCAGCTACTACGTGCAAACGCCGACAGCCGACGACGACCCGTATCGGTACTACCGCTGGTAACGGGGCTCGCGCACGATTGATCCACGCGTCCGCCGTCGGGACATGCGCTCACGTGCGGCTCGCACCTACATGCGCTCCCAGAACCGTAACAGCGCAAGGCCATCGAAGGCCAGCCGCGGGGACACGCCCAAGAGGTCGCAGATGGAGAACACGGCTCCCCAAAACACATGGCGCACCGGCGGGACATACCAGAGCGCGATGAAGACCGCGAAGATGGCCCAGCGGCCGGCTTGGTCCATCTTGCGGCGCACCATTGGCGGGAGGTACGGCGCGATCACGCCGTAGCCGTCAAACGGAGGCAGGGGCAGCAGGTTGAGGAGGACGGCGGTGACTTGGAGCAACGCGAGGAACGAGAGCGCCGGCCAGACCTCGCGGTCGTCGAGGGTAGCCGTGCGCAGCACGAGGCCCATCACAATGGCGAGCGCGATGTTCGCGGCGGGTCCGGCCAGTGAGACCGCGGCGTCCCAGTGCTTGCTGCGCAAGCGATCTCGCTCGATGTAAACCGCTCCGCCCGGGAGGCCGATGCCGCCCAAAAGCAGGAAGACGATGGGCATGACGAGCGAGTACCGCACATCCGCGTAATGCAGCGGATTGAGCGACAGATACCCCTTCTGCTCCACGGTCGTGTCGCCCCCGGCGTACGCGACGCGGGCGTGGGCGTACTCATGGAGGCAAAGCGAGAACAGCCAGCCGACGAGGACGAAGATGAACGTGAGCATGGGTGGACTCGCCTGGGAGCAGAGAAGCCCGCGGCGCTTCAGTTCGCACCCGCGGGCTTCATGAAGGTGGGCGTGCAGGGACTCGAACCCCGGACCTCATGGGTGTGATCCATGCGCTCTAGCCAACTGAGCTACACGCCCAAACCAAGTGGAGCGATTATATCGCAGGCCGCGCGTCTTGTCCAGCGCGAAGCTTGGCTCAGTTTGACTCTCCGGCCTCCGCGGGGGTAAGATTCGCCCCCCCCGGCAACCGACGCGCAACATGGTCCAATCCCGCAGATCCTACGTCACGTTCCTTGGCTGCCTCCTGCTGCTCGGCGCGCTCGTGTGCGTACTCAGTCTGGCCGTGGGCCCGGCAGGTCTGGGGCCAATGGACACGCTCAAGGCGCTGTTCGGCCAGGGCGACGCGACCGCGGTGTCGATCGTGCGCAACATCCGCCTGCCGCGGCTGCTGCTCGCGATCATCGTCGGCGCAGGGCTCAGCCTCGTGGGCGCGGTCATGCAGGGGTTCTTCCAGAACCCCATGGCCGGGCCGTACCTCGTGGGCGTGTCGTCCGGCGCACAACTCGGCGCGACCGTGGCCATCCTCTTCGGCTGGGACTGGTGGTTCATGGGCCTCAGCGCGACGCCGCTCTTCGCGTTCGCGGGCGCGCTGGGGGTCACGTTCTTCGTGTACGCCGTCGCCAGCGTCGGCGGCCGCGCGCACACCGCGACATTGCTGCTCACAGGCATCGCGGTCGGCACATTCGCGTCCGCGGTCTCATCGTTCCTCATGCTCCTCAAGCAGCAGGGCCTCGCGCAGGTCGTCATGTGGCTCATGGGCGGACTCGATGGCCGCGAATGGACCGAGGTCAAGGCCGTCGCCCCCTACTTCGTCGTGTGCACCGCGGTGCTGTTCGTGTTTGCGCGCGACCTCAACGTGATGCTCACGGGTGACGACACCGCGCACCACCTGGGCATCCAGGTCGAGCGCGTGCGGCTGGTGTTGCTCGTGTTCTCATCGCTGCTTGCGGCCGCGTGTGTCGCGGTGACCGGGGTCATTGCGTTTGTGGGGCTGGTGGTCCCGCACATTGGCCGGCAGATCGTGGGGCCCGACCATCGCCGGCTCTTCCCCGCGGCCGCGCTCATCGGCGCTGTGCTGCTGACCGCGGCGGACGTTGCCGCGCGGGTGATTCTGCCCGGCTCGGAGGTGCGCATCGGCATCGTGACCACGCTCCTGGGCTGCCCCTTCTTCGTGTACCTCCTCTGGCGGGCCAAGCGCAGGGCGACGTAGGGGACGCCGCGGCGTTGGCCCTATCGCCATTGGCAACCCACTCGCTCGACGAAACCACGCAGCCCAACATCTACGGGAGCGAAAGAGATTAGGGACGGAGCCGCCAGGTCGCTCTTGATCTCTCTGCATCCGTGGGTCGGCTCCGCCATCCGTGGGCTTTCTCCGATCTCTTGGGTCGCGGCCAGAGGCCGCGCGGGGGACACTGCTCTTGCGAGTGGATCTTGCTCGCCCCGCGAAGCCTGTTCGCGTCTGCGCCTGTGTCTGTTTCACAGGTAGGCGGCCGGCGATCCTTGATTCTGAGGGGGCCCAGGCGTATCATGGCGCGCCTCCTTGTCATGCTCCAATCGTCTCTGAGAGGCCATTTCGCCATGACTGCTTCTGCCACCTTGCCCGATGCGCGAGGGCACTTCGGCGAGTTCGGGGGCCAGTTCATCCCCGAGACGCTCATGCCCGCGATCGAGCAGCTCGCCGAGGAATACGCCGCGGCCAAGAGCGACCCAGCCTTCCACGAGAAGCTCGAATACTACCGCCGCGAGTTTGTCGGCCGGCCCACGCCGCTCTACTTCGCCCAACGGCTCACCGAGCGCTGGGGCGGAGCCAAGGTCTACTTCAAGCGCGAAGACCTCGCCCACACCGGCTCGCACAAAATCAACAACACCCTCGGCCAGGCGCTCGTGACCCTGCGCATGGGCAAGACGCGCGTCATCGCCGAGACCGGCGCGGGGCAACACGGCGTCGCGACCGCAACCGCCGCGGCGCTCTTCGGCCTCGAGTGCGACGTGTTCATGGGCGAGGAGGACATCCGCCGGCAAGCGCTCAACGTGTTTCGCATGAAGCTGCTCGGCACGCGCGTCGTGCCCGTAGCCGCCGGCTCCAAGACCCTCAAAGACGCCACGAACGAGGCGTTCCGCAACTGGATGGCGACCGTCCAAGACACGCACTACATCATCGGCTCCGTCGTCGGCCCGCATCCGTACCCTATGATGGTGCGCGACTTCCAGTCCGTCATCGGCGAGGAGGTCAAGGCGCAGATGATGGAGAAGGAAAGCCGGCTGCCGGACCTGTGCATCGCCTGCGTGGGCGGAGGCAGCAACAGCATGGGCCTCTTCTATCCCATGGTGCCGCACGAGGAAGTCAAGCTCGTCGGCGTGGAGGCCGGCGGATACGGCATGGCCGTGGGCCAGCACGCCGCGTCCATCAGCAAAGGCGCACCCGGCGTGCTCCACGGCAGCGCGAGCTACGTGCTCCAAGACGACGACGGCCAGACCGCCGACGTCCACTCGATCGCAGCCGGGCTCGACTACCCCGGGATAGGCCCGGAGCACAGCTACCTCTACGACAGCGGCCGGGCGGACTACGTCAACGTGAGCGACCAGGAGGCCCTGGAAGCGTTCCGCCTCTGCGCGGAGACCGAGGGCATCATCCCCGCGCTCGAATCCGCGCACGCGGTCGCGTACGCGGCCAAGCTCGTGCCCACCCTGCCCAAAGACCAGATCGTCGTGGTCAACATGTCCGGCCGCGGAGACAAGGATTGCATGGAAGTGTCCGAGAAACTCCATCTCGGCGCAGAGGAAGGGGGTGCGCCATGAACCGCATCGTCGCACGATTCGAGCAACTCAAGGCTGAGGGCAAGCCGGCGTTCATGCCGTTCCTCTGCGCGGGCGATCCCGACCTCGACACCACGCGGCGGCTCATCGAGGAGTTCGACCGCCGCGGCGCGGACGTGATCGAGCTGGGCTTCCCGTTCAGCGACCCGGTCGCGGATGGCCCCACCATTCAGGCCGCGTACACCCGCGCGCTCGACGCCGGCACGAAGGTCGACGGCATCCTCGACATGGTGCGCGCGCTGCGGCAGGGCTGCGAGATTCCCATCGTCGCGATGGTGTCGTACAGCATCGTGTTCAAGCGCGGGCCCGAACGCTTCAT
>JAJRTI010000270.1 GCA_024278415.1 Planctomycetota bacterium
CTGCTCGCATGGAGTGTGCCCGCGGCGCTCGGCGCGCAGGAGTCCGCCGCAGCCACGGAGCCAGCGCTGTCGGCGGAGGGCATCCAGGCGCGCATCCAGGAGGTCGAAGCCAACAAGGATCTGAAGAAGGATCTGAAGAAGAAGCTCCTCGACACGTGGAAGGAAGCGCTCGCACAACTCAAAAACGCGGAGGAGTGGGCGGCCAAGGCGGAGGCATACGAGAAGGCGCGGCAGGAGGCGCCGTTGCGTCTGGAACTGATGAAAAACGAGTTGAAGAGGGCCGTGGCGGAGCCGGAGGTGCGGGCCCCGGCCGATGCGTCGCTCCAGCAACTCGAACAACTCGCCGCGCAGGCCAGCGCGGAGCTGTCGAACGAACGCAAGGCACGCGAAGCCTTGGAGGAGGACGCGAAACAGCGCACCGCGCGGAGGGCGGAAGTGCCCAAGCTCGCGCCGGCCGCGCAGCAGCGCCTCAAGGAAGTGAAGGAGCAGCTCCAAGGCAAGCCCGCGGCAGACGAACCTGTGGAACTGGCGCAAGCGAGGCGGGCCGTGCTTCGGTTGCGACTAAAGGCCGTGGAACAGGAACTGAATGCACTGGCGAAGGAGATCCACAGCTACGATGCGCGGGGGGATCTGCTCTCCGCTAGGCTGGATCTCGCCGCGCGGAAGGAGAAGGCCGCGGAGAAGAAACTCGCGGCCGTTCAGGCGCTCGTGACCGCGCGGCGCCGGCAAGAGGAGGCCGCCGCGGCGCGGCAGGCCGAGCAAGCGCGCCGCATCGCTGCCCGCAGCCACGAGGCGGTGCAACCCATCGCTGAGGAGAACGCCAAACTCGCAGAAATGCGGACCGGGCCGGCCGGCGTGCCTACCCGCATCGAGAACGCATCTAAACTCCTGCAACAGGCCCAAGAGCGCCTCGTCAAGCTGAAGGACGCGCAGCGCCGGGCGAAGCAGAAGATCGAGGTCGCGGGGCTCACGCGCGCCATGGCGCTGCTGCTACGCAAGGAGCGCCGAGACTTGCCCGACGTGCGCGAGATCAAGAGGCGCATGAAGGCCCGGCAAGACGAGATCGCCGAGGCCCAGTTCCAGCCCATCGAACTGCGCGAACGGCGCCGCGCGTTGGCGGACCTCGATGGCCGCGTCCAGGCCCTCATGGCGACCCTGCCGGAGAAGATGGGTAAGGCGGAGCGCGCGGACGTGGAGGCCGCGGCTCGCGAGCTTCTGGAAAGCCAGCGCACGCTCATCGACGCGCTGATCGCCGACTACGACACGTACTTCACCAAGCTTATTGACTTGGACGGCGCGGAGCAGCAACTGGTGGACGCGGCCGAGGCCTTCGCGACGTACATCGACGAGCGAGTGCTTTGGCTGCGCAGTGCGGCGCCCCTGCGGCCATCGGATCTGCCCAGGGCTTGGGAGGCCGTTCGTTGGCTCGTGGCGCCAAGTCGGTGGGCTGAAGCGGGCGAATTGTTGACGCGGGATCTGCGAGAGAACGCCGCAGTGTACCTCATGCTTGCGGTCGCGCTGGTCGTGCTCATGGCCACTCGCCGCCGGGACCGGCGCCGCCTCGATCAGTTGCAGGAACTCGTGGCTCAGCCCGACACCGACGGATTCGGCCACACGCTCAAGGCCATGGTGCTCACCGCGCTTCTCGCGCTGCCCCGGCCGTTGGTCATCGGCGTCGTCGCCTTTCGTCTCAGGGCCGTGTCCGAGACGTCCGTTTTCGCGTCCGCGATCTCCGACGGGCTGGTGGCCGTGTTTACCGTCTTCCTCGTGTTGGCGCTTCTGCGCGCGGTGTGCGTGCCCAAGGGGCTGGGGGCGGCACATCTTCTTTGGCGGTCGGACGGCCCTCCCACGCTTCGGCGCCAATTGCGTTGGGCCGCGTTCGCGGGCCTGCCCATCGTGTTCCTGTGGACCGTCGTGCAGGCGCAGCCGCAAGAGGAATGGCGCGACTCCTTGGGGCGCATGCTGTTCGTTGCGGGCATGGGCATCGTGGCGCTCCTGGACCATCAAGTGCTTCGGCCGTCCGGCGCGGTCATGGACTCGATCATCGTGCGCCGGCGAGACGGGTGGCTCTACCGCTTCCGCTTCGTGCTCTACGCTCTGGGCGTGGCGGGTCCCATCGCATTGGCGGTCATGGCCGTAGCGGGCTACTACTACTCCGCGGAAGAGTTGGAACGCCGCCTCCGAACCACGGCTTTGCTTCTCGTGTGCTTGGGCTTTGTGCACGAATTGTTCGCTCGGGCGCTGCACGTGGTTCGGCGCAGACGGGCCTTCAAGAAAGCGAAGACCTCGCCCGGCGCCAGTGCGGTGGAGAAGGGGCAGCAGAGGGGGACCGAACTCTACATCATGAGCCAGCAGGCCCAGCGCCTCATTCGTGGCGCGCTCACGGTCGCGCTCGTCATCGGCACCTGGATGACGTGGAGCGATGCGCTCCCCGCGCTCGGCATCATCAAGCAGGTGCGGCTCTGGCCCACGACCGTGCAAGAGGTGCGCACGGTTGTCGGGGCCGATGGGGTCGAGCAGACTGAAACCCTCGAGAAACCTGGCTACATCACACTGGCCGACCTCGCGGTCGGTTGCATCGTGGTGGCCATGACCCTTGTCGCGGTGCGCAACATCCCGGGGCTACTCGAGTTTTCTGTGCTCCACTACCTGCCCATCGACCGCGGCGTCCGATTCGCCATCACGAGCATCTTGCGCTACACGCTCATCGTCGTGGGCACGGTGCTCGCGCTCAGCACGGTCGGCGTGCGATGGGCGCACGTGCAGTGGCTCGTCGCCGCCATGACCGTCGGCCTGGGCTTTGGCCTCCAAGAGATCTTCGCCAACTTCGTCTCCGGCATCATCATCCTCTTCGAGCGCCCCATCCGCGTCGGCGACACGGTCACCGTGGGCGACGTGACCGGCACCGTCACGCAGATCCGCATCCGCGCGACCACCATCACCGACTGGGACATGAAGGAACTCGTGGTGCCGAACAAGACCTTCATCACCGGCGAACTCATCAACTGGTCGCTATCCGACCCGGTCTTGCGCATGCGATTCACCGTAGGCATAGCGTACGGCTCGGACACCGCGTTGGCCCACAAGACGCTGCTCGAAGTGGCCAAGGCCAACCCCATCGTCCTCGACGAGCCGGCGCCCAGCGTGGTCTTCATGGCCTTCGGCGACAGCGCTCTGGAGTTGGAGCTGCGCGTCTTCGTCCCAGGCATGGAGCGCTACTGGGATGCCTGCGACGAGATCAACGCGGCCATCGACCAAGCCTTCCGCGGCGCCGGCATCGAGATCGCGTTCCCGCAGCGTGACGTGCACGTGCGCTCCATCGAGGCCGCGCTGCCAATCGCCCAAGGCCCGCCGCCCAAGCCCGGCGCGGAGTAGGGGCGCCGCGTCGACATGGCGTGTGAAAGAAGGCGCAACATTACATTCACCAGGAGACACGCATGGACTTCGCATCCCGCATTCAGAAGCCCGGCCGCGACCAAGTCTTCGGAATGGAAGGCTACTTCGTCTGGGGCGGCAACGCGGTCCGAGGAAGGGACGGCCTTTACCACCTCTTCGTCGCGCGGTGGCCGCACGAGACGACGTTCCGCGGCTGGCTCACGGACTCAGAGATCGTTCGCGCGGTCGGGGAGCGGCCGGAAGGGCCGTTCCTGTTCGCGGAGGAACTCGCCCACCTGAAGGGCCAACCCTGGGCGAAACATATGGTCCACAACCCGACCGTGCACAAGATCGGCGACCAGTACTGTCTCTTCTACATCGGTACTCATTGGGGCGGCGACGATCCCAACACGGCCAAGCGACCCGAGAACCGAGACGCGTGGGAGCGTATCCGATTCAACCAGCGCATCGGCCTCGCGACCGCGCCGGATGCGGCCGGGCCGTGGACGCCCTGCCCGCACAACCCCATCCTCCTGCCCCGCGAAGGCCAGTGGGACTGCACGCTCACGACGAACCCGTCCGTGTGCGTCATGCCGGACGGCAAGATCATGCTCATGTACAAGTCGACCCGCGCGAGCGGCCAGCCGCTGCTGTTGGGCATGGCGCGGGCGGAGTCGGTCGAAGGGCCATACGAGCGCATCGGCCGCGAACCGCTGTTCGAACACAACATCGAAGACCCCTTCGTGTGGCGCGAGCACGGCCGGTTCTGGATGATCTGCAAGGACATGACCGGCGCGGTCTGCGGCGAGCACAAGGGGGGCATCCTCTACACGTCCGACGACGGCATCGACTGGTGCGTCGCGGCCCCGGCGCACGCGTACTCACGCGAGGTAGAATGGGCCGATGGCGAGGTGGAGGAGATGCACTTCCTCGAACGGCCGCAGCTCCTGGTCGAGGACGGCAAGCTCGTGTGCTTCTACTCGTCGACTGGCGACGGCAAGACCTGGAGCCGGAACCTGGCGCGAAGGATCGTGTAACCACAATGCCGGCTCACCTAGCACAGATGACCGAGTTGTTGGCGTGCCCAGTGTGCCATTTCGCACTGAGCGCGGACGGGGAGCTGCTGCATAGCCTCAGGTGTGCGCAAGGGCACAGCTTCGACGTGGCTCGGCAGGGCTACGTGAATTTGATCATGGCCGGCCGCAGGAAGCCGCGCGACCAGGGGTACACCGCGGAGATGGTTCATGCCAGGAGGGTCGTGCTCGAACGAGGTTTCTACGATCCGCTGGCCCAAGCGGTTGCCAAGCGAATCGCCGAGCACGCGGCGGGCGCGACGATCTTGGACGCGGGCTGCGGTGAGGGGTATCTGCTCTCCGCGATCCTTGCCCGGCTGCCAGGTGCGCGCGCGGTCGGGCTCGACATCTCGAAGCACGCCATTCGCATGGCATGTGGACTGGACGCGCCGGCTGCGTGGTGCGTGTCGAACGTGGCCCGCCGCCTGCCCGCGGCGCCTGCTGCATTCGACGCGGTGCTGAACTTGCTGTCTCCTGCCAACCCAGAGGAGTTCGCCCGCGTGCTCAAGCCCGGCGGGCTGGTGGTAAAAGCCGCGCCAATGGCGCGCCACTTGGCCGAGTTGCGCGAAGCACTCTACGAGCGCCCGCGCGGGGCGGACTGCGGAGACGAGAAGGCGGTGGCGGAGCTGGACGAGCACCTATGCATCGTGGACCGCGCGCGGCTCACGTACGCTGCGGCCTTGAGCCCGGCCATGCTGCCAGACCTCGTGCGCATGACGCCTCTGTTCTGGAAGGCGAAGCGTGAGCGGGTGGGCGCGCTGCTGGCTGCGGGGCTTGCAGAGGTGAGTGTAGACGTGGGGCTCGTCACGGCATCGTGCAGCGGCCAATAGGCATGGAGGATCGTGGGAGCGAAGCGCTACCCGTTGGGCCGTGGGCGCGGCGCAATGATGCAACACTTGGCCAGGTGTTGCATCATCACGCTGGCTGCGAGGGTTGCAGGCGCGAGTGCAGATATGGGGCTCATGGCGGCATCGTGCGGCGACCGATAGGCATGGAGGACCGTGGGAGCGAAGCGCCACCCGTTGGGCCAACGGCGCTGCACAATGATGCAACACTTGGGCAGGTGTTGCATCATCACGCTGGCTGCGCGACTTGCAGGTGTGCGTGCAGATATGGGGCTCATGGCGGCATCGTGCGGCGGCCGATAGGCAGGGCACCGTGGGAGCGAAGCGCCACCCGTTGGGCCAACGGCGCTGCGCAATGATGCAACACTTGGGCAGGTGTTGCATCATCACGCTGGCTGCGCGACTTGCAGGTGTGCGTGCAGATATGGGGCTCATGGCGGCATCGTGCGGCGACCGATAGGCATGGAGGACCGGGGGAGCGAAGCGCTACCCGTTGGGCCAACAGTGCTGCGGAGTGATGCAACACTTGGGCAGGTGTTGCATCATCACGCTGGCTGCGAGGGTTGCAGGTGTGCGTGCAGATATGGGGCTCATGGCGGCATCGTGCGGCGACCGATAGGCATGGAGGACCGTGGGAGCGAAGCGCTACCCGTTGGGCCAACGGCGCTGCGGAGTGATGCAACACTTGGGCAGGTGTTGCATCATTGCATCGGGGCGAGTGAGCTGAGGTTGCCCAGTTCAGGAGGGGCAGATTGTCATGCAAAGGGGCTGTCCCACCAAGTAGGATGGGGCCCTTCATGGGCAAGCAACCGCAGGGCCTCAAGCGTGATGCAACACTCATATTCCTCGGCTCATCGGTGCGAGGC